>CAXGBP010000208.1:0-2225 GCA_964007685.1 uncultured Candidatus Poseidoniales archaeon
CGTTCATGAGAGTGCCTTTCTCTAGTGCCATAATCTCAGCGCAGACGGCGATTGCGATTTCTTCGGGACTCTCTGCGCCGATGTCGATGCCGATTGGACAGCGAACAGAATCGATTGCTGATTGACTGATTCCGGCATCGATTAGAGCTTGACTGAATGCCTTCCATTTCGAGCGCGAACCAATCACTCCGATACGCGGTCGTAACTCTTCTCCACGTGCTTGAAGCATCCCGGTTAGCAGGTCTTGATCGACCGCCCAATCGTGGCCGAGCAGCAGGATGTCTGAGAAGCGCAGGAAACCTTCGTCTGCGAGGCTTGCTACGAAGTCGTCGACATTCCCATCATGGTTCTCGACGGCGTTCGGATATAGGTCGTCCGCAGCATATTCCGAGCGAATGTCGTAGACGCTGTGAGACCACCCGAGGTTATCGCTGGCGGCAGCTACCGCTTGCCCACAATGACCGCCGCCAGCAATCAGTATGTGTGGCATGGGTTCGAGCACCTCCAGAGAGACGGTCACGCGACCGCCGCAGAGGCTGTTGAGAGCGGTTGCTTCTTGGCCCTTCGCATCTCTATGTAGCACGTATGTCTCGACTCGACTTGCACTCGACCCATTGACTAGAATCTGGTTGAGATGATTCTCCACCTTGAGTTCCAAACCCGCGCCCCCGACGGTTCCGTGCCTTCTACCGCGATTGGTCACAGCCATGCGCGCTCCTGGCTTGCCTGGAACGCTACCGCTCGCTTCTACGACAGAGGCGAGCGCAACCCTATCGCCGCATCCGAGCCTCCCGAGGACCCAAGCGAGGGTGGCGCTGGTCATAGAGCGCGATACGCGTATCCGTTTTGGAGTTGTGTCCGATATCATTGCGATAATAGCAGTGCTTTCCGCCGCTCTCACTGAGAGTTAGCCACGGCTAACTTTGATATGGTTAATACCAACCGAGGTACTTCGTGGCGTTCAACATCACCTTTGGTGAGACGCTCGAAATTCTCGTCATTTCGATGCGAGACGCCTTCCTTGCAGTCACAGTTTTCGTTGCTGCGATGGTGCTTTTGTTCAGTTGGTTGCAATACATTACTGCGGGTCGTTTTGTTGAATGGATCCGTGATAATGAGCGCTGGCAACCGGCTCTCGGTGCCATCATGGGTCTGACACCCGGTTGTGGCGGTGCAATCATCATGATGCCAATGTATACGCGTGGCTACGTCACCTACGGGACCGTAATCGCCACGCTCATCGCCACCCTTGGCGATGCCGCTTTCGTTCTAATCGGCGCGGTATTCCAAAATCCAAAATTTCTCACTCCGGTCTTAATCGTCCACGCGACCTCATTTGTCGTAGGAGTCGCGTGGGGATACGGGGCTGACGCAATCGGCGTCACCCCCGCCAGCCCGCTTGGGCGATTCGGCCCAACCTTTGGCTCGAAGGAATCGCTGGGAGAAGAGGCCGCTAAGCAGTTGGAAGACGATGCTGGTTTTGATGTGCAAAGAGAGGATTCGGTGCTTGATGACCTTCCCAGAGAAGTTCCAGAGGGCTTGGGTTACCAGATTATTCACCAAGGTTATCGAATTTGGTGGGCATTCACAGCAGTCGGTTTAGTTCTCGCGATTATGCTACTCTTTTGGTATGCTCAGGATGCCGAATACGCACCCGAACTCGCATGGGATCCGATGACCCGAGATGGTATTCTGACATGGGTGGGATTGATTGGGACATCGCTTTCTATTATTCTCTATCTTTCGTCGAAAAATTTCCTTTCTGACGATACAGAAGCGACGATTGGAGACAAGTTGCATTCGATGGATGAAACACTCGTTCACGCTGCTTCGGAAACCGCCTTCGTCACATTTTGGGTCCTCATCGCTTACCTTGCCTTCGCTTTCGGGATGATTGCTTTCGGTATGGAGGATGGTGACCTCGCCGAGCATGGTGCTGGTGTCGGGGCGGTCTTCGTCGCAGCCGGTATTGGTCTGATTCCTGGCTGCGGACCTCAGATCATCGCCATCACAGCATATGTCGAGGGCATCGTCTCCTTCCCTGCGCTGGTTGCTAATGCGATCTCACAGGATGGCGATGCTCTGTTCCCACTTCTGGTCAGGCACAAGACCGCCTCGATTTGGGCAACTATCCACACTACTCTACCAGCTCTTCTCATCGGTCTTGCTTTCCTCTGGGCAATGGGAGAATATCCAGAAATCGAGAGACTTCTGCAGCCCTGATT
>CAXGBP010000209.1:0-2223 GCA_964007685.1 uncultured Candidatus Poseidoniales archaeon
CTGATTCGGACCTCGATGGAATCGACGATGGAGCGGAAGATTTCGATGGTGATGGGCTGAATAGATCGCACTTGCTCAACCGTTACTGTCCAGGGTGGGATAATCCACAGAACGCCGAGTGCCACATCGACCCAACGACGACTCAGGGAGGTAATTTCTACGACGATCTAGAGAATTACACGAATTACGAAGAATTCCAAAATGGCACCGACGCGATCCTAGCCGATACAGACGGAGATGGATGGGCCGACGGTTCTGAAGTCTATCACCAAGATCATGATGACGATGGAATGTGGTCTGGATGGGAATTCTACTTCGACTTCGACCCATTTGATCCAGCCGATGCATACATTGATTCCGACGGCGATGGCTACATGAATAAGTGCGAGAATAAATGGAATACGAATCCGAAGGATCCCACGAGTTTCCCGAGTCAAGGTGAACTCTGTACCAACAATTGATGTCGCGCATTCCCCTTATGATTCATCTCCTGAACGGTCCTCGGGTGGCTTGGTGATACGATGTCTTGGTGGGTAATGCCGACAACTGCGGACATCGGCTTCCGCGCATTTTCCAGTAGCCCTGGTGGACTTCTGAGGGAGGCCGCGCTGGCTTTGCAAGGCATTCAGATGTCTGAGCGCGGCGCTTCGCTGCTCGACGGGCACATCCGCCACGTCGGCGAGTGGGCCGTAGCAGCCCCGACAGGTGACCTAGAGAGGGGGATGGTGAGATGGCTCGAAGAGGTCCTCTATCAGGGATATGTGGAAGATCGATGGTTGGTCGAATCGGACCTTGTAATCGAGGATGATTGCTTACGCGCGCAGGTACTTTGGGTCGATGCGCGCGATGTCGAACTCGAGGTTGAAGTGAAGGCAATCACTCTGCACGACCTCGCAGTTCGTGAAGTGGGTGAAGGAGAGATTGTCGAAGGAGTGGAAGGTGTCCCATCCTTCGAAGGGCCTGGCTGGATGGCGCAGGTTGTCCTAGACATCTAACGTCTCGATGAGAACTACCGTTCATTCTTCGACATTGAAGCGCTGATAAACCTCATTCGTCGTCTGAGTCACACGAATGAAAGTCGTACACTTCGGCAAATCCTTGATCCTTCGCGCACCAACATAGGAACAAGCAGACCGAACTCCGCCAAGAATTGCCTGAACAGTAATCTCAACCGGCCCACGATAAGGCACACGAACCTCCTTTCCCTCTGGAGCACGGTGCTTTGCCACCTCTCCATAATGAGTCTCCATCGCCTTAGCGCTCGACATTCCGTAGAATGACATGTATTGCTTTCCATTTGAGTCGGTCACTAACTCTCCACCAGACTCATCGTGTCCGGCAAACATACCACCCAGCATTACGAAATCAGCCCCGGCAGCAAAGGCCTTGGCAACATCCCCTGGGCTTGAACAGCCACCATCAGCCATCACATGACCTGCCAGCCCATGAGCCGCATCAGCACACTCAGCAATAGCGGAAAGCTGAGGATAACCAACACCCGCAACCTTGCGTGTTGTACAAACCGAGCCAGGGCCGATTCCAACCTTGACGATATCAGCGCCCGCGAGAATCAACGCTTCAGTCATCTCTCGTGTAGCAACATTGCCGGCAATCACGATCGCCGAAGGAAATTCACTGCGAACCCTCTTGACGAATTGGAGGAATACTTCTCGGTAACCATTTGCAACGTCGATGCAGATCATTTTGGTGCCCGCGTGTGTAGCCATTTTTCTCTTGAGTAAATCAAACGAATCCTCTGTTGAACCGCACGTCACTGCCACAAATTCAGGGTCAACTCCGTCTTCCCAAGCCTGTGCATAATCTCGAGTCGAGTAGAATTTCTGCATACATGTCAGCATCTTATGCTTCTGCAATTCAGCCGCGATGCTGAACAAACCGGTCGTGTCCATATTGGCTGCTACGATTGGCACACCTGACCAAATAGTGTCGGAATGACGGAATTTAAAGTCTCGAAAAAGCGATACATCCGAACGAGAAACCAGCGTGCTGCGCTTCGGTCGAATCAATACATCATCAAAAGTAAGCTTCACATCGTGCTCTACACGCATCAGAACCTTACTACTGCAACGAAGGTGCGCTTAAGACGGTTCTGACCAGAAAATACAGCGATTTCAGGAGTCATTTCGAGAATTCAAAATGATGTCAAATGGTGCTCGTGCCGGGATTTGAACCCGGGTCGACGGATCGAGAGTCCGTCATGAT
>CAXGBP010000210.1:0-2216 GCA_964007685.1 uncultured Candidatus Poseidoniales archaeon
CCCCAAACATCCTCAGGAGGTCGGCGGCAGGCAAGAATGCGACCTTCAGTATCGAAGATTAGTGCGCCAACTACTTCGAGCCGTGGCTTACTAGCCAGAGCCAACACAACTCGCCGCACAACATCGACCTGCCGTTCCAGAGAAACCTCAGATTCAGGCGGCAGGTGAATGAAAATGGCTGGAAGCGCTCGACCATCTGAAGTCTTCGCAGCAACAGAACCTATCGCTTCTAGAGTTCGATAAATCGTCTCATTACAGACAAACGCTCCGGCCGAATCGCTCCAAGCAATATCTGGCTCGTGTTCGAATTCCTCATCCAACACATGCACTGAAGCGGTCGTAGCCAACCTTGCAGGACCACCCTCGATGACAATCCCTTCCGCCACTCGTCCAGAATTGTCAGCCATGCGAAACCTCGACTCGTTCTGCCCACAGCGCTCAAGCGAAATTGCCGAGCGGGATTCTGCCAATCCGAGATGAATAATTGCATCGAAGCGGCCTCCATCACGAATCAGTGCAGCAACATTTCCCGAGCCCGCTTCGTCACAAGTCAACAGTAATGTCTGCAATTCAATCTCGACAATTCCAATTGACTCGAGCTTACAGCGAACCTTGTCTGAAACATTCTCACTATGGCCGCCAAAAGGAGGGAAGCTCGTGAGCAAGACTCGTGGGGTCACGGCCCGCTCATAGGCCATCGATAGTTGTGCTTTGCGCGGCCCGCCGCGTCGTCAGATTCATTCACCAGCGACGCGAGGGTGTATCGATGAGCGACGAGTACGTCGTACAGGTGGTCGAAGAGGACGAGGGGGGCGCAGGTCCCTTGGGGGTCGTCCGAGTCATCTGGTACGAGATCAGTGGAGGAATAGGTCCATGGGGGGCTCTTAGACCTCTGATTGCCATTGCTTTAGCTCTAGTTCCCTTCCTCTATATCGGTCAGCACTTCAACCGGCAACATCGCAAGGCTGCGGGCTGGTTTGCCGTTCAATTCCCACTGATTCTGACCATCATTCTTTGGCCTATACTCTACATCTGGTCCATCGGCGATGCATGGTGGGTTTCAAGCGAGATAGTCGCGCGCGCTCAATCCGGATAGGGTGGGCTGAGTGGAAGGTCAGTTAGTCAATATCGCGGGATATCGCTTCGTCGATCTGCCCGATCGCGACGCTTTGCGCGCTCCGTTCAAATTTGCGTGCGACGAAGCCGGACTTCTTGGGACAATTTTACTGAGTCACGAAGGAATTAATTTCTTTCTTTCTGGCAGTCAGTCCGGCATCGACCAATTTCTTGAATTTCTTGAGACCGATGAGAGATTTGTCGGCATCCCAGTGAAGTTATCTCACAGCGAGAGGATGTCGTTCAGGAGAATGAATGTCCGATTGAAGAAAGAAATCATTTCGCTTGGCCTTGACGAAATTCGCCCAACTGAGCGCACCGGTGAGAATATCTCGCCGACTGAGTTCAAGCAGTGGATGGACGAGGGGCGTGAAATCTCTGTCCTCGATACACGCAATGATTACGAAGTCAAATTAGGAACTTTTGAGGGTGCAATCGACCTCAATCTATCCTCGTTCCGTGGCTTCCCAGAAGCGGTGAGCACATCTGGAATCGATAAGGATCAGACGATTGTGATGTTCTGCACCGGCGGCATTCGCTGCGAGAAGGCTAGCGCGGTGATGATGAATCAAGGCTATTCCGACGTCCGTCAGCTCAAGGGTGGAGTTCTAGGATACTTTGAGGAGGTCGGCGGAGAACACTGGAATGGAGATTGCTTTGTTTTCGACCGCCGAGTCGCTCTCGACCCCGCCCTTGAGGAGACTACTACACAGGTATGCTGGGCTTGTCGTGAGCCATTGACTGAGGAAGAAATGGAGAGCGAACAGTACGTAATCGCCAAATCCTGCCCATACTGCATTGAATCTTGAGATCTGTTAATCTCTCTGCGCGAGGGATTCTGTGATGAAAATCAGAATCCATCTGGAAGATCCATGGGACTGAACAAGTGCCCGGGGCTAGTCGCCTCGGCCATCTGTGCTCGCAGTCGCATCTCCCAGTCACGCAGTAAGGTGAGGGCGGATGAGAAAGGAATCTCTGCCCCGTTGATAATCACCCGCATCATCGTGTCTAGAATGTCCATTCTATCCTCATCTAGAGTGTCGAGCAACTTGTCCAGAGGGAATGATTCGAGACTTGGTACAACCCCATCGAACTCTACC
>CAXGBP010000211.1:0-2210 GCA_964007685.1 uncultured Candidatus Poseidoniales archaeon
TTTGGCAGAAGACGCCGCCTATTCAGCTGGCGCAGTAGGAGTTTTACAAACTCCATTTTCCACATCATCCGTAGAAGAGGTCTGGGAAGGTTGGATGGGACGGATTCCTGAAGCACCGGGCCTTTCCGATCTCGACGCGCTTTACCCGACCCTCAAGGAGGCTGAACCCGAACTTCCTCCTTTGCCCCCATTATCACCAGGAATGCCCTTCCCCCCGGATGCGGCACCTGCATCCCCTTCAGCGGTTGAAGGGGTCGAACTGCCAGTCGCCACAGCTCCGATTCCCCCTCCATCCAAATCCAATCGCAAAATTCGCTGGCTCGTTCGCCTCGTTCTGCTTCTAATCATAGTCGGCGGAGCAATCGGCGGCGCACATTATGCGGGGCTAATCGACCTCAATGCGCTAGCCGGCCAGGTCACCGGCGTTTGATCTGACTCACAGATTTTCATCGAGTGGAGTGGCGGGAGTATGGGGGACGATTACACTCCCCGGCGGAGCGTCGGTGATTGTCTTCATCGAGACCGAACCATCATTCAGTAAACTCTCATCCCCGGCCGCCATTCGCAAGCCCAAACGCCATCTTTTCACAACTTCACGGAATACGATGAAACAGATGAATAACACAGTTCCCGCGATGACTAGGAAATTGATTAACGACTCAATGGCCATATTCAGGCCTCACGGACAAGCAGGGCTTGGAACGAAGTTTCAGCATACTGCGCGGCTGCGGCACGGCGGTTTTCGGCGCTATGGATACCGGACCCGACGATGATAGCATCCGACCCAGCAAGCACGGCGTCACGCGGATGCCCGTAGCGCTGACCCATCGCACCCCCACCAACAGCGAGGTTGACTCCCGGCGTCCAGATCATCTGCCCTGCTCCTACTTTCTCTCGCAGAGCGGCGACCTCGTCCGCCGAGCTGCCATTACCGATGTAGCCGATGACATGAGGAGAACCTCGGCCGGTGGCGATTGTCTCGTCAGTGTAGCCCGTATCGAGAAGATTTCCACTGCTCGACATTTGAGCGAGCAAGAGTACACCACCGATACGCTCTACATCAGCCCAACCGGCGGCGATTCCATCGACTATATCCGGACCAGAAATCCTGTGTGCGGTGACAATATCAGCCCACGAACGGATATCGTGAGCACCAGCCATTTGATTTTGAGAGACCTTGCCGATATCAGCAAACTTACGGTCCTCGAAGAGCAGAAGATCGTGGCGCTGCGCAGCATCTACTAGAAGTTGCCACGATTCTTCTGAGAAATCTTCGACAAGGTCGACATGAGTCTTCAGCGCAGCGATATGAGGTCCAACTTCTTCGACCAATTCAAGCAATTCCCCGACGCTGCGCATATCGGCGGCGAGACACACTAAGGAGCCCTTTCGAGCCGCCGTCTCCATGTATCGATGGGACAGAGGATTAGCGCAGGAAGTCCAGCGCTCACCCCATGCGTCTTCGGCTCGCATCAGGTGATTCCGCCGGCGCGACCATCTCAAGTCTTTCCCTTCAATCGCCCAACACGAATCATCCCAATCATTAGCCCAGCATGAATAAGAGGAACCAAAATCAAATCTAACCTAGCAACTCGAAAAACCATTAGATATCCCGTAAGTATTGCCATAAATCCAGGTAACACTGCTAAGAATTCGAGCCACGGTCTGGTTTTCGGCCAAATCGCGAAAGCGAAAAGTACCAAACAGATTGGTACCGTTAGCATCGAGGCCCAAACCCCCAAAATAATTCCACATGCTTCAGCGTTTATACACAATCCTTGAACAGGACTTGGGATGAGTAATACAAATACCAAGAAAGCGATGAGAAATACAGTAGGGCGGCGTTCCATTACAACGTCTTTCAGATTCCCGCGCCCCTCAACTCTTTCCCCTATAATCGCGCCTTCAGGCCTATGGCCTGCACCGGTTTGTTCATTGACGGTATGCTACGGCACTGCCTCACCGAGGTTGAATCATGGGCGCAGAAACCCCGGTCTTCTCTTACGAAGTCACAACACGTGACCTTGCCGGACTCCCCGATGCTCGAGGCGATTCCGTCAAGGGAATGCTCGCCTCTAATTACGGAGTAGAGGTTGGCTCTGTTAGAGTGATACTTGGGTATCAGGTCAAGGCTGATCTCACGGTGGAAGAGGCAGAGCGGGCTGTTTACGACCTCTTCGCCGACCCTGTGATTGAGCACGGCAGCGTCA
>CAXGBP010000212.1:0-2205 GCA_964007685.1 uncultured Candidatus Poseidoniales archaeon
GTAAAAGGAAGACTCCATCGAAGAGGATACAGATGGTAAGGAAACTCATCCTTCCGAGAGTCGTGAAAAGGCTCTCTTCGTCTTGTGCGAGAACTCTCTTTACTCGATTTTCTCGCCACTCGTCTGAGGACCTCTTCAACCTCCAGAACGATGCCTCAGACTCTTCGCTTCGACTCATCATGCGAGGAGGTCCGGCTTCTTCCTCGGCCGAGTCGGGACTCTTCGAGGTCATGGCCAATCCTCACAGAATGTTCACTTTCGGTGCTTCATCCATAGACTCATCCTCATGGATGACTGGTAGACTCTGCCCCTTCCCAAGGGGGAAATGGCAAGCTACTCTGTGATCTTCGCCCACATCTTGTAATTGTGGCTCCTCAGTATCACAGCGTCCCGCCTCAGCTATCGGGCAGCGTGTGTGGAATCGGCATCCAGAAGGAGGATTAGCGGGGCTTGGAACGTCGCCGCTCAAAACAATCCTCTCTCTCGAGGATTCCTCGAGAGATGGTTCAGGTATTGCCGAAAGGAGAGCATGAGTGTAGGGGTGAGAGGGATTGTCGAATAGGTCGCGGGTTGATGCGATTTCGACTATTTTGCCAAGATACATCACAGCGACTCGGTCGCTGATGTGATTGACTACGTTTAGCGCGTGGGTGATGAACACAAACGTGAGGCCGTGCTTATTCTGAATCTCGGACAAGAGGTTCAGAACCTGTGCCTGAACCGAGACGTCGAGCGCGCTGGTCGGCTCGTCCAATAGGATGAATTCTGGGTCGAGCGAAAGGGCTCTAGCCAATGCTATTCTCTGCTTCTGACCACCCGAAAATTCGTGGGGAAATCGATTCATGTGGTCCTTTTTCAGCCCCACTGAATCGAGTAATTCGGCTACCCTTTGAGTCAGCTCCGCTCCATCGGCGATACCGTTGACTAGCAGGGGTTCCCCTACAATCGAGCGGACCGACATGCGTGGATTCATCGAACCTCCTGGGTCTTGGAAAACGATCTGCATGCGTCTTCGAAGGTCGCTCATACTCATCGAACGGATGTCTTTGCCCTCATACCTAACCGAACCCGAAGTAATTGGAATCAATCCGAGGAGGACCCTTCCTAGAGTCGTTTTACCACACCCGGATTCGCCGACTATACCGAGTGTTTCGCCACGACGAATTCGCAAATCAACGCCATCGACGGCTCGAACATGACTCATCACCGTCGAGAGCAATCCAGCCTTGATAGGGAACCACTTGCGCATTCCATCGACTTCGATGAGAATTTCACCAGTGCTATTGTCTTCAATCAATCAAATCACCTTCCCAACAATCGTGCTATTAACCCTATTAGATTCATTACTCCTTGGATTGGGCCAATAACAGGGATAGTGCTGAGTGGCTCTTGTGGTTCTTTCGACTGGGAGCCTCCGTCATAACCTAATGCGAATTCATCGAATGCGTCCTGAACATCCGAGACGACCGTTGTCCTATCTGTATGGTGGCAAGCGGCGAAATGACCCGGCTCTATTTCCACCATCGGTGGAGGTGTAGAGATACATTTCTCATTCGCGAATGGACATCGAGGGTGGAATCGGCATCCGTCGAAATGCTGGTTGGGGTCAGGAACCTGTCCTGGAATAATCGGAAGTGTTTCACGCTCTGCCGAACCTGTGGTGATTCGAGGAATACTGTGGAGCAGACCGATGGAATACGGCATTCTCGGACGAGAGAGGACTTGTTCGAGACTACCCGTCTCGACCACAGAACCGGCGTACATCACCGTCACAGCATCGCAGAGTTCGGCGATGACACCGAGATCGTGAGTAATCAGAAGAATAGCTGTACCTTTCTCATCCCTGAGATTACGCATCAATTTCAGAATCTGTGCCTGAATTGTCACATCTAGTGCTGTGGTTGGTTCGTCGGCGATGAGAAGTTTAGGTTCGCATGCCATCATCATCGCAATCATGACCCGCTGACGCATTCCACCCGACAATTCGTGAGGATACATCTTGACAACAGCAGTAGGATTCGGAATCTGTACTTCTTCGAGGATTTCGACGACCTGCCGTCGGTGTGCAGGGTCGAGCCTAAGATAATCCTGGAGCATGATGGCAGGAAGAGCGAGGAGTGTGCAGATGACGAGAATTCCCATTAGTGCCGAGAATGGCATCCAGAGCATCAAGAAGATAATCAGTGAAGCTGCAACTCCTAGAGG
>CAXGBP010000213.1:0-2198 GCA_964007685.1 uncultured Candidatus Poseidoniales archaeon
CGAGCTACGAATTCTTCTGTGAGTCTGGGAAGGAATGGGATGAGCAATTCGAGAAGCTCGGTGCTACACGGCTCGTAGAGCGTGTTGATTGTGATGTCGATTACGATGCACCAGCAGCCGCGTGGGCTATCGAAGCACTGGCTACTTTAGCCGCCGTCGATGGCGCCGGCGTCTATCACGAAGATATGGTCGAGACGATCAAGGCTCACGCTGCCGGCGATGTTGGCGGCGCTGATGGAGAGGATGGATTCTCAGTACCTAATCTAACGGCCGCTGCCGTTCAGGCAGAAATCAGCATCTTCCGCTATGACCCTGAGCAGGCATCGACCGGCTCCGACACTTGGGTCTGTTCGATGCCGGGCAACCTGAGTTTGCTTGAGACTCTTCGAACCATCAAGAGCACACACGATGGCAGCCTGTCCTTCCGCGACGGGGCTGCCGACGACCCATCGACCGCAATCTGCGTCAATGGCCGATTGGTTCTCCCAGGCATGATTCGCCTCGACGCTGTTGCCCCGACTCGCGATGGAGTTCTCAGTCTGCGAATCGACCCACTACCGGGCTTCGAGGTCATCCGTGACCTCGTCGTAGATCATTGGCCCATGGAGCGCAGGCGCGAATCAACCGAACCATGGATGGTCGCCGCAACTCGAGAAGGGGCCGCTACCATGCAAGGCGCCATCGGAGTCATGGACCCGAATGTCGCCTCGGCGTTGCACTCGATTACTGATTTCAGCAGCGCCGCCCTCCTTCAAGCATCATCCGACGCCGTTCCGCACGCGAACGGCTACCTCGGCCCCTCAGTCCTCGCTTCTGCTTGGGCCCGCCGCAACGATCCACGTTCATCTCATTCATCGGTTGCCAGCCTTGATTCGATTCTTGGAAGTACGAACGGAATCAAGGCTGAGACAGATCTAGCCAGTATTCGCCGGCAGAATGGATCCGGTGTAGTCATCTCAGAGGCTTTGCTCGACGCAAGGACGCACGTTCTCGAACAGGACGCGTTCACAGGGCGTCACGGCAAGCATGTTTGGTGGTACGCTTGGACTCTGAAATCGAGCGGAAAAGTCAACGATACGGTCCTCTATCGGCAAGTTCTCGGCCCTATCGGACTTATTGGAAACCTGACTTCTGGAGTCACTGCGCGGATGGTGACTGGATTCACGCGCACAGGCGGAGACATGTTCTACGATATGTTGGCGATGGTCGCCCCGCCCGCAGGATTAGGAAAGATGCCGCGGCAATTCAATTCATCAGTCGAGAATCATCATGAAGTCGTGGCGATTTTCAATGAGCTCGACGGGAGATTCTGAGGTGAGAAAATGGCTGTCAAATACGCTTACCACCCTGGAAACGTCGCCCACAGCAGCGCTCCCGAGGTCGCTGATACAATGGGACCTTTGGCTCGCGCCTTGGATATCACTCTGGTTCCTTTACCGGGAGCTACCAGTTGCGGCGCCGGGATTGTAAGACAGGCGAACCGTCGCCTGCAGTTGACTCTCAATGCACGCACTTTTGCTATGGCTGAGGCGCAGGGTCTGGATATCATGACTCCATGCGCGGCGACGGCCGGCAATTTACACGAGGATCTGATGACTTTGAAGTCAGACCAGATTTTGCTGCAAGAAGTCAATGAGACTCTGCAGCGCACCTGTGGTCTGACGATGACAGGGGATGTTGCCGTTCATCACCTACTGCACACGGTTGTCGATGAGATTGGGCTGGACAAGTTAGCGGATAAGGTTCGCAACCCGATTGATTTCGCGGTTGCTGGGTATTACGGGCCAAACATCCAGCAAGAAGGTGCTTGCGGCGGAGATGATGTGTATGATCCCGATTATCTGGAGCAGTTGATTTCGGCTCTTGGTGGAACTCCTGTTAGCTGGGAGGCTCGAACTCAGAGTGTCGGTGTTCCAGGGCTATTCAGTGAGGAGCCGACTGTGATGAAGCAGGCTGCTGAGGCTCTGTCCGAGGCTAAGTCAGAAGGTGCTGAGTTGATTGTCAGTGCTTGCAATCTTTCTCATGCTGTTCTTGATGTGTATCAAGGCAAGGCCGGCCGTAATACCGGACTTGCTACTAACATCCCGGTGATTCATCTGTGCGAGATGCTTGCTTTCGCTCTTGGTACACACAATAGCCGATTGGCTTTACTCCGGACTCGTATCGCCGTTATCGGTGACTGATTCCCTCAGCGATTG
>CAXGBP010000214.1:0-2146 GCA_964007685.1 uncultured Candidatus Poseidoniales archaeon
TCGATTATGCGATGGATCTGACGAACACCGATTATGGGGTCGACCACTGGCAACGATGATGATGATGCGGTCGTCGCAGCCTATGTTGATTCACATCTGGCCGCACACGAGGCGATTGGAAAGGAGGCCGCTGCTCGCATGTCTGGCTACGGAGCCTCGACGCCTGAACAGGCGGCCCAGAGATTCACTGCCTCGCATCAGGCCGCCATCGAATATCTCAGACCGGATGGCAAAATCGATCGTGCACGAGCAGGCTTACTGTTCATCGAGTCCTACCGCGAGCTGCCACTTCTAACCTGGCCTCGCACGCTGATCGATGCAATCGTCGAACTCGAAGAATCAATGGTGAAATGGCGTCATGCACACGCACGTATGGTCGAACGCATCATGGGGCGCCGCATGGGAACAGGTGGAACCAGCGGCGTCGATTACCTCGATGCAACCTCTCAATATCGCATCTTCAAGGATCTCTGGGCAGTTCGCACGATTCTCATTAAGCCACAGTCGCGCCCGACTCTGAGTAATGCGGAATTCTACAGATATTCGGCTGAGAACTGAGGGCTTGCGACGGTGCAGTCATCGCACCTTTCAAGGCCTGAACCTGTCTCGCTGTCGCTATGACGGCCCCCGTCATCTGTGCCTACGCACGAACTCCCTTCGGTCGTTACCGCGGGGCTCTTGCGGGATACTCAGCGACTGAACTCGGCACGCTGGCTGTGAAGGAACTGCTGGAGCGTGCCGCAATCGATGCCTCGAGCGGCATCGTCGACCAACTCTACATGGGTCAGGTATTGCAAGCGGGTGCTGGTCAAGCTCCCGCCCGTCAAGTCGCGCTCGGGGCTGGTCTGCCGTATTCGACGCCTTGCACGACTGTCAACAAGGTCTGCGGTTCAAGTCTCAAGGCAGCGATGATCGGCGCGACTGAAATCATGGCTGGACGCGCCGATGTGGTAATCGCCGGTGGGATGGAATCGATGTCAAATGCCCCACACTTCATTCGCGGTGCGCGGCGCGGCGATGAGATATCTTACGGTGATCTCTCGAGCATCCTCAGCCACGATGGACTGAAGGATGCCTATGATGAATCTATGATGGGAGTAACGGGAGAGACCATTGCCCGTGAGGCCGACATCACCCGAGAACAATCGGATGCTTTCGCAGTCCGCTCACACACTCTTTCCAATCAAGCTTGGGACCAAGGATGGTTTGCTGAAGAGTGTCTAGAAATCGATGGACTAAGCCGTGATGAAGGCATCCGTACAGACACTTCGATAGAGAGTTTGGCCGGCCTCAGAACCGTCTTCGACAAAGATGGTCAAGTCACGGCCGGCAATGCCAGCCAAGTCTCAGACGGCGGCTCTGCGGTGCTGATTGCATCCGAGGCAGCCGCCGCAACGAATGGCTGGCCAGTGCTCGCACGGATAGTCGACTTCGTCACCTCGGGCGTCGAGCCGCACCGAGTGATGTCGGCACCGATTCCAGCCGTCAAGACGCTTCTCGAGCGCAACGGACTCGCCATCGCGGACATTGACATCCTCGAGCACAACGAAGCCTTTGCATCCGCCTCTTGCGCAGTTCAGAAGGCCTTCGATATTCCAGATGAGAAATTCAATCCACACGGTGGCGCAGTGGCGATGGGCCATCCTCTCGGCGCTACCGGAGCGCGTTGCTTGATGACGCTAACAAACGCGCTCAATCGCACCGGTGGCCACCGCGGAATCGTCACCATTTGCCTCGGCGGCGGCAACGCTGTTGGTATGCTCATCGAAGTTTGAACAAGCCGCTTACTGCGCCCCCATAGGGGGCGGGTGTCGGCCGGTGGGCTAATAGGGAGGCCTCCGGTCGCCGGCCCCGATGGTCAAGCCCGCAAGACTACACACTCGCTTCGAGAAGGCCCGAATCATCGGTGCGCGAGCCCTGCAGATTAGCATGGGCGCACCGTTGTATGTCTCCGAGGAGGAACTTCGCGAGAACTTCATGGACGAACTAATCCAACTCTACGGAACTGAGGATGCGAAGGCTCGCTTCGTCCTCGACCCTCTGAAGATCGCAATGCTGGAGTATGAATCTCACCGCATCCCAATCGACGTCGACCCTCACATCAAGGATGAGTGAGGCTCCCGGCGCTCGCCGTCGCTCCGATGGG
>CAXGBP010000215.1:0-2101 GCA_964007685.1 uncultured Candidatus Poseidoniales archaeon
AAGAGTTCGTAGGGGTCGTCGTCAATCTTCGTGAGCGTGTCCGAGTGAGGCTCCCTCCAGCAGTAAGTGCAGGCAAGGTTGCAAGTATCGACATTCGGCGCCATCTGCATGCAACCGTGGCTTTCAATTCCGTAGAATGTGCCCTTGTAACACGAGCGATCCGCAATCAAACTCTGCTTTGTCCAATGGCAAACCTTCACTCCCCCGTGCTCCCCAACGAGGTGGTAACTTTGTTTTGCGAGGCGCGCCGCAATCTTTGGTTCGATCTTGGTTATAGGCGAACTTTGCATTGGATCAGCTCCGACTTCGAACACCACAATGGGGTCGCGTCAGGGACTGCGCGTGAGGACGTTGTGACTTGAATGATTCCGCTCGCGCGGTGTTTTTTGAAAAATCGAAGGCAAGCAGAATTGATTGACTTCTCAATCAAAGACTTCTCTAATTCGAGGAACTGTTCTCTGCTTTGGGTGAAGGCATTCTTCAGAGGGATCTATTACGAATTCTTTGAGGAAGCGGCGTCCGAGAATTATTCTGTGACGCATTCGTGAACGGTCTTGCAAGCAGATTTGGATATCGTGATCCTCGCCCGCGACTTCGAGTGTGGTTCTAATGACTGGGCGCAGGGTGTCGTGACCACCGGTGTCACGCACTCTACGCCACTCATGGAGCGGGCGCTCGATCCAGTTTCCATTCTTGGTGAGGCGGAACCTGACGATATGCTCCATGCCGTTATCGGTGAGGCTGATCTCTTCGGCGTGGAGCGTATTCGACCACGCACCGGTATCCATCTTTGCCAATGTCGCCCCGCTTTCCAATTCGGGAAGACCAATCCATTCTCTCCAACCGAGTACGGTGCGCGCTCGCATGCATATTCCTCCGGCCGCGGGCGGCCGACAACCCTTCTTGAAACCCTCGCTTGAGAGGTTGTATCAATTGAAGTGAAAGCAGGAGAATCGATGCCGATTCATATCCAATTCTGACTTCGCGAATCGTTCATATACGGCCGGCATGGGCCATCTCTAATGGCGAGCAACACCATACCCGAGGCTTTGACCTTCGATGACGTCCTTCTGTTGCCCGCTGAGTCGGCTGTTCTTCCAGCCGAAGTCGACCTCAAGACGAAGCTGACCAACACCATCGGTCTCAACATCCCGATCATGTCTGCGGCGATGGACACGGTGACAGAATCTCGCATGGCCATCGCTATCGCTCAAGCCGGCGGAATCGGAGTAATTCACCGGAACATGAGCATTGAAGCTCAAGCGGCCAAGGTCAACACAGTCAAGCGATTCGAGTCAGGCTTGGTCCTCGACCCAATCATGGTCACACCTGAAACCACAATCGGTGAGCTGCGAGCGCTAAAGGATAGGCACGGCTTCTCCGGACTACCGGTAGTCGATCAAGAAGACAAACTCGTCGGCATCATCACCAATCGCGACATCCGCTTCGTAGCCGACGATAGCATCCTCGTCTCGGAAATGATGACCACCGACCTCGTAACGGTTCCCGAACACGTCGACCCGGAAGTCGCAAAGAAACTCCTACACCAACACCGCATCGAGAAACTCCTCGTTGTCGACAACGACGGAAAGTGCACAGGCATGATGACCGTGCGAGACATCCAGCGTAGCCGCGACAACCCGAATTCCTGCAAGGACGAGCACGGTCGCTTGCGCGTAGCAGCAGCGACCGGTACCGGAGAGAGGGGCATCGAGCGAGCGATGGCACTCTTCGAAGCCGGCGCCGATGTTGTAGTAGTCGATACAGCCCACGGTCACTCCCATGGAGTCCTCCACACCGTCGCCCAGATCCGCGAACTGGCAGGCCCAGACGCACAGATTATCGCCGGAAACATAGCAACTGGAGCAGCCGCAGAAGCACTCATCTCAGCGGGTGCAAACGCCATCAAGGTCGGCATCGGACCCGGATCAATCTGCACAACCCGCATCGTCTCAGGAGTCGGTGTCCCACAACTCACAGCCGTACAATCAGCCGTAGCCGTCTGCAAGAAAGCTAGCATCCCAGTAATCGCAGATGGCGGCATCAAGTTTAGCGGCGATATCGCCAAGGCAATCGCCGCCGGCGCGGACTGCGTAATGGT
>CAXGBP010000216.1:0-2094 GCA_964007685.1 uncultured Candidatus Poseidoniales archaeon
GCCCATTCCCATTCCATTCAACTTACTCGGTCGAGGACCATTCGAAGCATCTCGATTGGATCGAGACCGTCAATCCGACCGCTCTGCTTTCGGTCAAGGTGAGCACCCCGCACGATGTCGACATGGTCGCGGTCGGTTCTTTCTACGCCGGTGCGCACATCATCCATCTCGATGGATCCTATGGCGGCACCGGCGCAGCACCTGAAATCGCCAAGAAGAATATCGCCATGCCAATTGAATTGGCGATTCCGAAGGTGCACAAATTCCTCCAAGCCGAGGGTGTGCGTGACCGTGTCACGCTCATCGCCAGTGGCGGAGTCCGCACAGCCGACGATATTGCCAAGGCGATCGCACTCGGCGCCGATGGCTGTGTCCTCGGTACCACCGATCTTGTCGGTTTGGGCTGCACCCGCTGCTCAAATTGCGAGGGCGGGCCATCCGGTCGTGGCTGTCCATGGGGCTTGACCACGACCGATATCGAGTTGCAGGAATGGGTGCAGCCGGATTGGGCTGCCGAGCGCCTCAACAATCTCTACACTGCAATGCAGTACCGGCTGCGCGACATCCTTCGACAACTCGGACTATCAGATGTCTCAGAATTACGTGGCCGCACCGATCTCCTTCGCTACATGGGTAAGGACGAGGCTGCCAGAGCGGCAGGTAAAGCTGCAGGAATCGGATTGGAGGAGATCGAATGATCGACCCGAACACCTTCATCGATGCGCGACGCGCAATGACTGCATCCCATCCCAAGTTTGAGCGGCGCGATGAAGACGCAGCCGAAGGCGGCTGTGGAGTGGTCGGCCTCGCCTGCGAAATACCAGTTGCTGGACGCCACCTATTCGACTCACTCGAACAGATGCGTAACCGAGGTAACGGCAAGGGCGGCGGAGTCGCGATGGTCGGCCTCGATCCAGATCAATTCGGCACCGACCGCGAAACCCTCGATTCGACCTACCTCTACGCGGTCGCCTACCTCAACAACGAGGTTCGATCAGGAGTTGAAGCACTCATCACAGAAGCCTACAATCTCCATCACACGCACGAGATGCCTATCCTCCCAACTTGGCAACAAGACCTGCCAGCACTCGAGGTCCAACCTCCATCTGTAGTCTGCTACTTTGTCACACCGAGGGCTGACAAAGTCGACGAATTCATCGAAAACCAACTCTCGGCAGTTGTCGACGCGGCTGACCGAGCCGCGGTCGAAGAAGAATACACCTTCCACATCACTCATTCACTGAACGTCGAATTTTATGCCAAAGACGGGCGAACTGACGCGTTTGTTTTGAGCCACGGACGAGATATTTTGATTTTGAAAATCGTTGGATATGCAGAGGATGTCATCCGCTACTACCGTCTCGACGACATGACTGCACACGTCTGGATAGGCCACCACCGCTACCCTACGCGCGGCAGAGTCACGCACCCAGGTGGGGCACACCCCTTCGGTCAGGGAATCGATTGCGCGCTTGTTCACAACGGAGATTTCTCGAATTATGTATCGGTGAAAGATTACCTCGGTCAGAGAGGGATGGAACCACTTTTCTTCACCGATACTGAGGTCGCTGCGCTGGCTTTCGATCTACATCGCCGAGTCTACGGATACACGCTTGAACATGTGATTGAGAGCTTGGCACCGACCAGCGAACTCGACTTTATCATGCTGCCAAAGGAGAAGCAAGTAGTTTACGAGGCGATTCAGAAGACACATATCCACGGATCGCCCGATGGCCCATGGTTCTTCATCATCGCACAATCCGATGGTCCAACTCATCGATTGCTTGGGATTACTGACACATCGATGCTGCGCCCGCAGGTTTTCGCTTACCAGCGCGGCGATGTTGGAATTGCATTCTGTGGTTCCGAGAAGCAGGTTATCGATGCAGTTCTCGAGTCGCTCGCCTCCGAGGATACTCGATTTTGGCGGCGCGCGGATGAATATTGGAATGCGCGCGGCGGGTCATATACCGATGGCGGGGCATTCATGTTCGATGTTACGCCGAACGCTGACGGAAGCAAGACGTTGGAGATGCGTGACAAGTTCGGCGCAATTGTCAACACTACTCCAGAGGGTGATTACAAACTCATGCC
>CAXGBP010000217.1:0-2091 GCA_964007685.1 uncultured Candidatus Poseidoniales archaeon
TACCCATTCAACCGTATACGATACAATGGGTACCCATTGATTCGCCCAATGAATCGGCTGTCTCAGTGAATCGGATTCGCAGGAGGCGGAGCAGAGGTTTGGTAGCGATGCCGGAGGAATAAGCCAGCAGCAAGAAGAAGCAGTGGTATCGAAGGGAATAACAGTTCGCCGTCCAGAGCAATATTTACCCAGTTAACGGTTCCTATTCCAGCAAGAATTGCAAGCATCAACCAGCCCGCAGAGAGAATTCGTGCGTTGAAAAGTGACTTCTGAAGAATCGGCACTTTCTCGATTATAGTTACGGCCGGTTCGGGTCGTCCTGACTGATGCGAAACCGCTTCGACAACGTCCAACAAGGCCTGCTCATACTCCCAAATCACCACTCCTCCCGTGTGCGCACTGAAGGAGCGCTTACTGCACCATTTTGCCGGCGCGCTGGATGACCAACCTTCGATCAATGATGCTCTCAGGTGCGAGAGTTCGAGAGCAGTTCCTGACGAATGATGGGCTCTCGACAAATCGTGTAATAGGCTCGCAAAGTCACGAATTGCAGGTAAATCGAGACTGCTTTCAATGAGACCATGAGCGAGGCGAGAAGGGCCAATTCGGATTCCGATTTCACCACTTGAATCCTCGGCGAACATTGCAAATCGCACATCTCCCAAACTCAGGGTTGCAGGTGCTCCTCGAGTGAATGGGGCGCGCCAGAGGGCTGCTGCTTTGAGGCGCTGCTCAATCTCGTTGAACCGTTCATTCCATCGCTTTTGGTCAGGTGGGTTTGTCCATTCTTCCTCTGCTGCGGCGTGGTAGTAACCGAGGGCTGCACCGCAGCGGTGGAGGAGGGCTTGAGCTGAATCGATATCACCTCGCTTGAGGTGGTCTTGCAGAACCTCATTCGCATCTGAGGTTTCTGAGCTAACGCGTCGAAGGAGAATCAAATCAGCTTCCTCGTGCAGGTATCCTCCACATGGGATGCAAGCGGTTTCGGGTGCGATTCTTGCGCGGGGACGGATGTTTGGCCCACCCCACGGTTGAACTTCTGCTATCCACGAACCGTCGGCCGCTTCGATTCGGTAGAATGGGCCCCGCTCTGTGGCCTCAACTTCGATTGCAGTTACGCCTGCTGGAACATCACCCCAGGATTCGAGCGCCTCGGTTGTTTCTTCCCAACCGGCGAGGGTTGCTAGGGAATCTTCAGGTTCGAGGAGGTTGAGGCGGAATCGCATGCCACGCATCAGATGCGCAGTGAATCCGAGGGGTGGCTTGCGGTCACAGTCCACCTCGACCATCGCGGCAGGACGCCAAACACTGTTGAGCGCTGAATCGGACTGCGACACGGCTCGCCGAGAGCCGATGAGGGCTTGATGGAATCGGTTCGGGTGCTTCTGTGTCATTCCAAAGCCTTGAATCGGGGTCGGTGGGACGATTGGCCATGATGGAGGCACCTGTCGAGATGCCGCTGGCCGTCGATATGGACGGCACGCTGATTCTCACAGACATGAGTGTCCTAAGTGCAAAGCGAGTGTTTCTCCGCAAGCCATGGATGATCATCTCGACAATTCTGTTGGAGATTACTGGTAAGCGCGCGAAGTGGAAGAAGAACCTCGCGCGCCAACTCAAGTTTGACCCTTCTGAACTGGATTACCACGCCGCATTCGTCGAGTGGCTTACCGGCGAGAGTGCGCGAGGTCGCAAGCTGATTCTAGCCACCGCCTCAGACCGTGCCGTGGCCGAAGTAATCGCTGCACACGTCGGCCTCTTCGACGATGTCATTGGTTCGGACGGTGTAATCAATCTTCGAGACCACAAGAAGGCCGAGGCACTGATCGCGCGTTATGGAGAGAAGGGGTTCGGCTACTGCGGCAATAGCGTCCACGATATCCCAGTCTGGGACCACGCTGGACAGGTCGTGGTCGTCAATCCAGAGCGCGGCCTGCTCGACAAGGTGGGCGATGCAGCAGACCTCGTCTTCGAATGATTGATTTGAGAATCACGTCTCTACTCATTCGCTGTCGGCGAACCATCGCTTCTATCGTTGGTAATCACCGACCCCTCGCCGCCGACGACCTTTAGCGCGGCGAAGAGTTGGTG
>CAXGBP010000218.1:0-2089 GCA_964007685.1 uncultured Candidatus Poseidoniales archaeon
GGACATGTACGACTACGATGACAGCGACGGCCTCGACATCTACGAGTTCGCTGAAATGTGGGATGAAATCGACCACGATGACGAAGGTGACGATGGCGATGAGGAGGGCGATCCTAACGAACCATTCCGAGTCACCATGATGGTCATGGGCCAGACCCTGAACGCTCCTATCTCGGACTTCGAGGTCAGGTTCCTTTTCGATTGCGGCGAGCCTGACGAAGAGGGCAACGAGCCCCCAATCTCGAACTGCATGGTTGCCGCCTCAAACGGACTTACTGAGGGCTCAGCTACGGTCGATCCCGCGCTCATCGATTACGAGTTCACCTACGAGTACCTAGACTACGACGGCGATGGCTTGATTTCAGACATGGACACCTTGGTCATTGACAATCTCGTGCCGGGCGTCAAGGTCGAGCTGTACGATAATTGGGCCGAACAGTACACCTCAGAATCGTTCGCAACTGCTGAGATGCTACCGGGCTTCGGCGCGCTAATGGTGACGATTGGTTTGCTAGGCGCTGCCATGGCAGGTCGCAGAGATTGAACTGGTAATGAAAACCCCCTTTCGAGTTCCGTAGGAACTCGCCCGCGAGGACCGACGGGTTGATGGCCCGGTCAATCCCTGCCTTGTTCGTGACCGCGGCAGCCTTGCCTGATGAGTCCGATAAGGACAGCCTTGACAGAGAGCTGGACCTCATCAGAGCTCGCCGTGAGGGAGACAAGCGCTTCTTTCGCGGCGCCTTCGAGGATTACACTCTTGTCGTCGGTTTAATCATCGGTACGATATTCTTCGGTGGCGTCTTCGCGATGTCCTCTGGATGGATTGCCGCCGATTCGATTGTAGTCGACAAGACCCTCTCGTCCACACCTCTTGACCCTGGTGAGGAATGCGTTGACAGAGAGGGCCAAATTTGGTTCAACATCTTCTTCTCGGCCGATGATCATCTGCTAAAGGCCGAGTCCTACAATGTCGATCCCGATGCTCAGACAGTCATAGGCATCGTATTCGAGATGTCCGATCTTTCGGAACAGGTCCATCTGAAAGGAGGATTAGGTGACCAACAATTGGCATTTGATCCATCCGAGCTTGAAGACGGACACTACAACACCACCGTTTTCATTTGGAAAGTGATTACTGATGACGAAATTGAGTCTCTAGACCAATCTGAATTGGCCGCGCTTATCGGAGTAGACGACGACCCAATCGGTTACAAAGAGGTTGAAATTGAGATTTCTTCTCATTCAAGCGGCCCGTTCAGTTCTGATATCAAGCAACGGGTCGAGGTTCACGATGTCGACCCTCGTTCATGTTGGAGCATCGAGGGCCTCGGTGAATGGGGCTGGATCATGATGGGTGCTGAGTGGGTCGGCGGCCGCGAGGCAGCGATGCTAACGGGTGGCAACGCCGGCATCCCTGCTTGGTGGATGGCGATGGTATCCCTAGGAATGTCCTTGTTTTTCCTATGTGTCCAATATCCATTGATGCACAAGATGTACCACAGAGATTCAGACGATTTGCTCACCAAAGACCAGCTTCGCCGTCTGATTCATCGAACTCTCGGTAAATCTAGAAAACATCTTCGCATCGATATCGATTTTGAGCAAATGAAGATGCAGCAGAGGCCGATATCAATCGATATACTGCTCCCTTACACCACCTTTTCAACAACCATCGATCAGCCTGCAGATATCCGCGCTCAATTGACCCGCAGCCTGCTCGAAGAATTCGCTATCTTTGGCGAAATGCGACCACTTCAAATGAAGATCATTTGTGTCGACGACGGAATCCACGAGGCTCACGAAGGAGCACCTCTCTCCTTCCTTCCGATGAATTCTCCAATTAATCCAATGGAGGATTACTCTGCTTTCTTCGTAGAAATGAGTGCCTATGGATGGCTTGAGGCAGCCGCTCAGACTAGCCTCAATCGTTGGTTCAAAAAGCACGATCTTGTTGATTATGGAACTGCTGTTTTAGCGGATGAAGATGCTGTATTTGTACGTGTAATATACCAACCAGTAATACGATTCTCATATTTCTTTTTCAAGCCAACATTTACCGATCTTCAGAATGATTTACATGATCATCTAA
>CAXGBP010000219.1:0-2084 GCA_964007685.1 uncultured Candidatus Poseidoniales archaeon
TTGGATTCAAGTCGTCCTTGTGCATCGGATTAACCCATGGGCGAGGAGTGCTGCGACAACGACCATGGCCCAGAGGGCCATGTGCACGTGAAGGGCGCAGCCTCTGAAACCGCCGTTCTTGAGGCTGAACTTATTCTCGACGACGACTCTCCAGCGATTCCGAAAAGCGAAATCCCTCCAATTGGCGAACTAATTGGAGAATTCCTAGAGTCGCGAGGCTACAACCGGCGCCGTCTAGCATTGGCTGCCGGCGCATTTGCAGTTGTTGGAATTCTAACGGTGGTTATTCTTCAATCTGTAATCTTTGATGAAATTGTAGACGACATTAAGCAAGATATTGGAATCTACGAACGAGTTCCAGTTTGGGAACGCGGTGAGTGGCCATACATCACAGAACACCCCCATTCATACGTGATGGAGTTCGGACCCTATTCTATCCTCGAAACCGAAAACGAATGGAATTCTACACACCACTTCGTCGAGTTCACCCTGCCAATGACCGAAGGTGGATCTGCACCAAATGGCAAGGTAAGTCTCGGATTATGGCTACCCGACGTCCCAGAGGGCACCAAAGTACCAGTAATCGCCGAATTCGGGCCATATTTCGATGAGACATCTGTTGAGACAGGACCTGTTGAACAGCCCGGTACTTGGCTTGGTGGCATGATAATCGATCAAATCCTACCACACGGCTACGCTTTCGCGCAAGTATCGGTCATGGGAACAGGCCGCTCAAATCACTGCATGGACCTGATGGGCAACGCAGAACAACTCGGTGTTGACGCTGCGGTAACTTGGCTTGGAACTCAAGATTGGTCGAATGGTCGCGTTGCCATGATCGGTAAGTCATACGATGGCTCTACACCTTGGCAGGCAGCGACATTCGGCAATGAGCACCTTGCAACAATCGTCCCAATCTCAGGGCTCATTGGTGTTATGGAATTGATGTGGAAGAACGGTTCTTCCGAAGCTCGAGCCCCATTCATGCACAACGGTGTTTACGGATCCTATGGAATCGACGGAGACACAGAAGACATCGGCAATATGTGCCCCGACTACATCATCGGTCCCGGCACCGGAGTAGGTGCCTGGATGTGGGGTGGAGAAGCCGCTGGCACTTACTGGAAGGAACGCTATTTCCTAGACCGTGTACTGGCTAATTACGAAGGTTCAGTCTACCTCATTCAGGGAATGCAAGACTGGAATGTAGACCCTCACATGGCTGTTCCAGTGATTAATCAACTGAAGGATGCTGGAATTGATGCGAAGGGCTTGTTCGGTCAGTGGGATCACGATTATCCTGACCGACCGGATTACCACTTTGATCGCTCTGGCGAAGGGCGTGGGCGCGAAGGATACCCACAGATGACGCGTTTCGATTGGATGCAGGACTTGCTCGAATGGTTCGACTTCTACTTGCTTGACGAGGGTGAGCAGCCAGGACTCTGGATTGAGATTCAGACCAATCAGGGCCAGTGGAGGTTGGAGGACCGTTATCCACCAGAGGGGATGACTACACTTGCTCTTGACTTAGGAGGGGCGCTCTCGAACGTCGCTGGAACCACGACTATTCTGCCTACTGGGTCGACCGGTCCTGTATACGAGACTGCGCCTCTAGAGGAAGATATCTGGATTGCTGGCTTGCCTCGATTGCATGTTGATGTCACTACCGCTACCATCGGGGGGCAGATCTACGCTGTGTTGGAGGATTGTAATGAGAATGGCTCGTGCATCCACATTGGTCATGCGATCATGGACTTGCGTTACCACGAAGGTGGTACCGAGGAGCAGACTTGGTTGCCTCTGTTTGAGACTATCAACGCTAAGATGGAATTCTTCACGATGGATGTACAGGTTGCCGCTGGTCACACGCTGCGGCTGAGCCTCGCTAGCACCGGCGAGGATTACCTTCCAGCCTCGACGAGTTCTGTTGTGACGATTCAGGAAGGAGCCAGCTCAAACCTGTTGATTGACTTGATTGATCCGTCCGACAAACTCCTCTTCGACCCTCCAACCTGCACGCATACTGCATGCACCGACTGGACAAATTCGACCGCTTGAGTGCTTGGTCATCGACGATGCTG
>CAXGBP010000220.1:0-2070 GCA_964007685.1 uncultured Candidatus Poseidoniales archaeon
ATTGGTGTGACCCCCTCGACATGGTCGGGCGTCTGCTTGAGATTCCTGTCTCGGTAACGCCAACCGATGCCATCCGCGCTCTGAGATTGGTCGGAGAGTCGCATGGATGGTCTATGCGTCGCTTGGAAGAGTCTCGCATGGTGCATCGTTTCGCTATCATAATGCCACTTTCACGGATGACACGAGTCCTCGGCATCGAGGTGCTTGAGGGCTCGGCTCGTGGGCTGAGCCTGCGAACTTGGTCGAATGTCCCAGGTTCAGCTGGCAGAATCACTTGGATCTCGATTGAAATTCCGCCTCATCTCGAAGGAGATGAGTGGAAATCTATTCTCGATGAATGGAGTTCTCTACTTCCCCGATGTCCATGGCAATGGACATTCGGGGAAAGATCGATCATCGGCTTTCTATTACCCGAATACCGACGATCTCGCGTCCATTTTGGACACGAAGGAATCGACGTCAAGCAATGGACCGGAGCAGCCCCCCAAGAAGATGATTCAGCACTCCCCAAGAGAGCGTTTTCGAGGGGCTCGGAAGAGGAATGAGTCCGCTTTCGAGCGCTTCTGACTCAAGCCCGTAGGCTTCTTGATAGGCTATTGCAGGTACCCAATGGCGAGCAAGATGGACTTCGAGAGTCTGATCGACACCCCGCGTAAGCAGGCTATGCTCGGCATTTCAATCGCCTTCATGATCGTCTTTCCACTCTACTTCAAAGTCATGCCCAGCCTCATCGATGATGACCTCTTGGCTTCCTCATCAGGTGGAGGGGCTCGTGGAGGATGGGTCGTTACGTTCAACGAGGTTTCCATCGAGATGAGTGAATCGGTGAACCTCGGCGACGGCGATTCCCACGACTCTTTCTTCGACGTCGAGAGTGAAGATTTCATCGGTTATGTCGAAGTTTCTGTGACTTGCAACGATAATGACGACCCTGGACCGGGGTTCTCGGATTCAGTCGATGGCACGAGCGATGTTTCTGGGGTAGACGGCGAGTTTGATGATCAGAGTGACTCCGGGACTTGTGGTGGAGGCAATTCGGGCTTCACCATGCGTTGGGATGTGACGAGCAATTACACCGGTGAGTCATACCAGATTGAGGATGCCAGTGAGGGTGATATTCGCGCCCAATGGAGCGATGGCGGATTTGGGCGCGGAACTTGGGCGCTGACGATTACTGCTGATATCAGCGCCCCGCCGGGAATCGGTGGTTTGGTCGATAATGACGAGGATTACGATATCACTTGGACGGCTGTTACTTACGAGGTCGTGCTCGAGCCTATCGTCGATTTGTGACCGGCTCAAGACTTGGCGTGAATTCGGATTACATCGCCATTTTGAACTTCGTGCTCAGCACCGATAACACGACCACTGCGAGCATCAGTGGCGCGAATGAAGCCATCTCCTAAGTCGCTGTGAACCGCGTAGGCTAGTCCCTTCGCCGTGGTTCCTTCTGGGATGAGAATCGCATCGGGCAGGATGTTACCTTCGCCATCGACCCAATGGGTCTCATCCTGCACCGGATATGCAACTCGCCGGTCGAGTCTATCGAAGACAATGTCACCGACGAGACCGACTAAGCCGCCACCAGACCATTTCGAGAGCGATTCGCCAATGGAGGACAGCGCCATTCGCTGGGTCTCGGAGAGTTTTGCTTCGCCCTCAGCACTGATGCTGAATCCGCCACCGGGCCGGTGCTCGATGAGTCCGGCAACACTTGCCCTGCTAAGGGCGAGTTCGGCTTCAGCGCTGGTCGGAACGAGGATTCCTCCTGCTGATTCGACGAGTTCGGCTAGATTATCCCACACTCCATCATTGGCTCGGTCGGCTTTGTTAGCAGCCACGCAGATTGGGAATAGGGCGGCTCTAACCGTCTTCGCAAGTGTGGTCAACTCCGCTTCTCCCCATGACCAGGGCACTCCGGCATCGGGGTGCTTCGAGCCTACCGCTGCGATTCCAGCAGTAACATGTAATTCACTAGCACCGATGCCACTCAATTGATCGTGAAGATAGGTAACGAGGGCTTTCTCACCCTCGGATTGAACACGGCGAGCGCCGCGCTGCCAACTCGAT
>CAXGBP010000221.1:0-2066 GCA_964007685.1 uncultured Candidatus Poseidoniales archaeon
TCGTTAACGGTCTGCTTTCTCGCGGAAAGAAGAAGCTGACTGCAGCCGAGGCCCGCAAGGTCGTCAACTGCGCCGATGCAGACATGAAATACTCGCGAGTCGACCCGCACGAAGCGGTTGGAATCACCACTGCTCAGTCGATTGGTGAGCCTGGAACTCAGATGACTATGCGTACTTTCCACTACGCTGGTGTGGCTACGGTCAACGTCACACAGGGTCTTCCTCGTGTAATCGAAATTGTCGATGCTCGAAAGGTTCCGAAGACACCTACGATGAAGGTCTATCTCGAAGAGAACGACTCAAAGAAGAAGCCTTTGCGAACTGATGAGAAGAAGGTTCAGGTGCTTGCTGCTTCAATCGAAACCACGACTACTCGTGACATTGCTTCAATCGATGTTGACGTGGCCCAGCGCCACCTCAACCTCGAGCTCAATCGCGCAAACCTACGCCTGAAGAAGATGACGGGCGCTGAGGTCCGTGACAAGCTACAGCGCGCTCTGCGATTGTTCATCCAAGCAGATAACGATGACCGCCCGAAGGTGCTCAAGATTATCCCGGGCGTTACCAAGGAAGAAGATCTGGCCGACCTCGCTAATGATCCACCAACTTACACTGCTCTTCTGCAACTCGAAGACAAGGTGAAGAAGCTGCGATTGAAGGGTCTTCCAGACATTGTTCGCGCAAACGTGCAAGGTCCGAACCGCGATACTGGCGAGTACTACATCGCAACCATTGGCTCGAATCTTTCAAAGGTCAGCATGTTTGCTGGAGTCGACCGCGGTCGAACCTACACTAACAATATCAACGAAATTTACGGGTATCTTGGAGTCGAGGCCGCTCGACAGGCTATCATCAACGAGATGCAGGATACTCTGGAAGGAGCCGGACTCGAAGTCGATGTCCGTCACCTCATCACTGTATCAGATGTCATGACCAGTGAGGGGGAAGTCCGAGCTATCGGGCGCCACGGAGTCAGCGGAACCAAGCACAGTATTCTGGCCCGATCGGCTTTCGAAGTCACAGTCAATCACCTGCTTCGTGCTGGTGTAATCGGCGAGCGCGATGAACTACGTGGTGTCACGGAGAACATTATCGTGGGTCAACCAGTCGCTCTCGGAACCGGAAGCGTAGAACTGTTCTACATCCCAGAAGAGACTGAGGCTTGAAGGGGGAATTCACATGGATTTGGCAAGACAATTGAAGCAAGGAATCATTACTGGAACCGTCCTTTTTGGGCAGCGCCAGACCACCAGTGCGTGTACTAAGGGCGATGCCCGTCTCGTACTGGTTGCAGCCAACTGCCCAGTAGACTACATCTCGAACCTGACAGCGAGCCACCCCGATGTACCTGTACATCAGGTAACCATGGTCAACCGCCAACTCGGTGCTGCTTGCGCTAAGCCATTCCCGGTCAGCGCACTATGTGTCATCGACCCAGGTCAGTCCGACTTGTTGACACTCAGCTCGAACCTCTGATTGGCGACTTGATACAACCCTCTCTTCGGGGCGGGTGAACACCCTAGCAAGGGTGTCCTTCAAGGTGCAGACGACTACCAGAAGTCATGGATGACGCCGTCGGGGATCTGTTGAATCTCCGTGGTGTCAGATTGGTCGAGGCAACAGGAATCACCGAGACCATTGGTTTCCGTTGCCTCGGCATTGCCGAGAGAATCCCAGACCTTGAGGATGAATCCAACGCCTCAGTCCACGTTTGGCACGTTCCTTCTACCCTGTTGCCACTGAGTGTGGCTGAGGCTGAACGCTGGCTCGTCGATGCTCCAAGTGGCCCACATTGGATGCTTAGTGAAAGGGAATTTGAACCGGCTGCAAGTGAATTACTCAATTCTCGATTGAAAATCGAATTGTGGGGTCCCGAGACTCTGAGCCGCTGGATTGGCGAGGCGGTTCTGCGAGGAGATCTGCAGGCGATGATACCAACGAATTCACCAATCAGCGAGGTGGAGCAAGAATTGCCCGATTCAAGCTATTCCATCGACAGGGTTGTTCTGTCACCAATTGTTGACCTCGATGAATGGCTGATACAGAGGGGACTGGAATTCGTAGAA
>CAXGBP010000222.1:0-2059 GCA_964007685.1 uncultured Candidatus Poseidoniales archaeon
GTGCCGTCGAGGATATGCTTGGTAATCACGACGTAACCATAATCGCCGTCGGCTGGATTGTAGCCAAAGTGTGAGATTTCACCGTTGGCGAAGGCCATGCAAGGAGTTCCGACGGGCGCCCCGATATCGATGCCGATGTGGAGAAAGCGCGCACCATCGAAGAGATCTGTATTGTACATCCCAGGGCGCAGTTCATCGTATCTCCCGATATCGTAGTCAAACTTTGAGGGTGAGTCATCGCCGGTAGTGAAATCGCGGACTTCGTACTCATCAGGGAGATTGACGACTGGATGGAACTCATGTGAATCCCAGTTGATCATGTCCTGCCGAAGCGGGTTTAGACCATCACTCCTCCTCTTCCGCTTCTTCGGCGAGATTCCTCACTCCGCTTTTCTCTCGAAGCTCCTTTGAGGTCTTGGCGCCGAGTTCCTTCAGCATCTCAGTCTGCCGAATGACGTTTCCAGTCCCTTCAGTAAGTTGATTCGAGGCCTTGTCGAAGGCCTCCTGAGCCTGCCCCAACTCGAAGCCAATGGCTGTGAACGACTCAAGGAAAAGCACGACCTTGTCGTAGAGCCTTCCTGCGCGCTCAATCAGTTCAAGTTGATTCTTCGATTGCTTCTCCTTCTTCCACAGGTCCTGAATCATCATCAGAATGACCATGATGCTCGTTCCACTGACAATTTTGACTCGTTGGTCAGCGACAAGTCCTGCGTAAAGGTCAGGGCTGTACCGCATGGCATCGATGTAGGCGCTCTCTAGAGGCACAACCATGAGCACGAAATCGAGAGTATTGATGCTCTTCATGTGGCTGTAATTGGCTGAGGCGAGTTTCTTCACATGTGACTTGATTGAATCGCAGTGAGCCTTCATCGCAGCCTCAGCTTCATCCTCATCTGCGGCATTGACGAACTGTGTGTAGGCTGTTAGTGAGACTTTTGAGTCGAGAACAACTTGTCTGTCACCTGGAAGGTTGACTACGAAATCTGTCCTCTTTCTACTCTTATCTGCAGCGGTCTCGGAGAGTTGTGTGACATAGTCACGTCCCTCGACGAAGCCCATGCTCTGAAGCAGGTTCTCGACCACGACCTCACCCCATGCACCTTGGGTGCTAGAGTCTCCCTTCAGTGCATTCGTCAAGGCCTGAGTATCGCTTGAAAGTTGAAGGCCAGCCGTCTCTACAGCGCCTATCTTAGTCTCTAGAGTGGCCTCTCGTTGAATCCTCTCTCTCTCGACTCGCTCCACAGTCTCGAAGTAGTCGCCGAGAGATTTCGAAAGGTCTTCTGTCGCCTTTGTAAAACTCCCTTCCTTCTCCTTATCAGCCGCCTCTACAGCATCTGAGAAGGCCTTTGTGGCAGCCAGCTTGTACGTGTCGAGCATCTGTTTTTGAGTGGTTTTAAAGGCTTCTTCGCGAGCTTCCAATTGGGCTCTCACTTTGACTAATTCAGTTTCTGCCTCGCTCGGCCCAGAGTCCATTTTCTGCTTCGCTAGCAGCCATCCAATTGCTGCACCAACAAGAATTCCAACGACTACGAACACGATTTCCATTTCACTCAGCAAACAAAGAGGAAATCGAGGGTATATCAAGACTGGCAATCCGCTTCGCAGGTGTAAGTCCGATCTCGAACTAACCGCACACGCCAATAGAGCGACAGCCTACGCAGGGCGTGCGCCAGCGTCGTCTCGCTATGTTACTCTCCTCGCTTCCAGGGCATCCTTGCTCGGATGTTGGCTTGGAGCAGTATTCGACTAGTGGCGATTTGGCTGCATCGTGGTTGGCGCAAATCGCCGCGTTCGGCGACCTTGATGCTGATTCAGTGGTCGCCGACTTGGGCGCGGGCAATGGAATTCTTGGAATCGGGGCCGCGCTGATGGGTGCTGGTCAGGTGGTTCTAGTCGAATGCGATGAGGCTGCTTGTGCTGCAGCATTCGAGGCAGTCGAACATTCTGGGGTTGGTGATATCGCTGAGGTGATGTGCAAGATCGTCAATGAGGATCTAGATATCACTGGAGTCGACCTTGTAATCTCGAACCCGCCATGGGGTTCTCAAACACCGAAAAG
>CAXGBP010000223.1:0-2055 GCA_964007685.1 uncultured Candidatus Poseidoniales archaeon
TTCACTACGGTTCGACCATCGCATGTCGCTGATTTCGATCTTTTCGGCGGCGTTCGCGTTGACCGCCGCGACGATTTCGTCGAGATCGGTGCGGCGGGTGTGTGGACGCTTCAATTCGAGGACGAAAGGGCGGCCCCTGCCGAGGCAGCGGACGTCGATGTCCTCGCGCCCCATGCCGTGGAATGATGTGTCATCGGCGGAAAGTGCCAAGCGGAATGGTTCGCCGATGAGGTCCTGCACTGAATCCGGATATTGCAGTCCAGTTCCCGAGCAGGCCTCACAGCCTTCGGCGCGGCCACGACAAGCGCGGCATGGCCAACGAGTTTGAGGAATGCCGCGTCCGAGTTTTCGGTAGCGCCCGTAGATGAAAACAGGTCGGATATCGACATCGACACGGAGTGTTAGACAATCGATTAGAATCATCAGATCAGGGCGCTCCTTGACAAATTCGATTCCATCCATTCGAGAGGTGACGCCGGCCTGGACAGCATCGGAAAAAGAAGCCTTCAGAGGGCGAGATCCGGTGGCGCCGTGACGAGTGCGAATGCGATCTTCGTCCTGAATCAAATCCTTCGGAACGTGAACGCCAATCTGCAGAGAGCCATGGTCGAGCTCACCAGTCTGTTCGGTAATGCGCTCGACGATATTGTCGACATCCTCGAAGAGATTTTCGCAGAGCGGACAAAGTTCGGGCACCTCAAAGGATGAGAGTTCTTTGTCGCGAGCCAAGGCCTCAGCACGAAGTGAAGCACCTCCATCGGCGCCGAGAGCCTCGGTGCGTCGACCGCCGACTCTGTGCAAACAGTGATCACAAGTACCGATTCGAATCATGTGAGCGATTCCAAGCGGAGAGGGGCAAGGAGGAGAGTCCCAGTCGACGGTTTGACCATTCGACTCGAAATCGTCGCCGTCGAACCATTCCTCCTCCTTGGAGTCCTTCTCTTCGACGACGACCAAATCATCCCAAGGATCCTCGGCGGCGGCGTATCCAGCGGTTGCGTAGAGCTGCCACTCATCCTCTGCGTCCGGCGCGGTGGCATCAGCCTCTGGTTCGTCTCGGGTCATTCAATCACCCACCGCGGCGAGGGAGGGAATCCCACACTACGATGCCCATGCCACTGGAGAGTTACCTTTGAGCGCTTCGATGGTGATTCATCGTCATTATTTGACCAAATTACACAGTGTTAATTGAGGATAGATAGATGAAATCTAATCTAAACAAAGAGATTCAATCGAGCGCGGAACCGGCCTGCTCGGCGACATTCCGAAGAAGGCCAAAGGAATAGATCCCGCTCGAGCACCCAGACGGCCATGAGAATCGCAGACCATAACGACCGACAAGTTCGGCCTTCGGCTTATCCAATCGCAGCCGCATGACTTCCTCTCTGAATTCTATCAGCCGCTGCTCATTCTCTTGCCTCGGCCTGCACTTCGCACAGGGGCAAGCCATCCTGACTTCGACGTAATCGAGTCGGAACGAAGCCCCATCTGCGAACCTTAGCACACAGTCTTCTTGACCTCGCTCGAGATCGGTAAGTGTCTCTGACTCGCTCATCGCTCTCATGCTGCGGGCTGAGTCTCTGATGCTTCAACCTGCTGCGCGCGGCGCTTGCGGCCGCGCTCCAACGAGCCGAGCATTGCTGGAGTTGTGGCCATGCTTGCGAATAGTGACAAACCAATCATCGCCGCGCAGAATAATCCGAAGCTCGCAAAGAATCCCATTGGGGACTGCGCGATGATTAGGAATCCAGTTACATCGGAGGCTGCCGAACCGAATAATGCCAGACCGGCAGCTCCACCGATGGCGCGAATACTCGCATCCACACTCGCGCCCTCGGAGCGCTCCTCGCGGTAGCGCTCAACCACATGAATCACGTAATCGATTCCAACACCTAGACTCATCGTAGCAATTGCAACTGTAACCATGTTTAGCCCATAACCAGCGGCCGCAATAATCGCGTACAACCAGATTATCACGATGACGATCGGCACTGTCGTGAATATCGCCGTCGACAGTGAACGAGCCCCCCATAGGCCGGCGCCAACAACCAGCCA
>CAXGBP010000224.1:0-2047 GCA_964007685.1 uncultured Candidatus Poseidoniales archaeon
CTTGTGCTCTCGGGCGAGGCACCTCGAGAGGATTCGGTTGCAGCTCCTCAAGATCCAAGCTTGGTTGTAGGGTCGGTGGCTGAATTGTGCTGCCGCAGTTGCTGAGTTTATTCAATGAATATGGGTTCCATATTCCTCATTGAATTAGAGTGGCGCCTGTTTCAGTTCGAATGACCTTTCCATCCCTTTTGGTGTGCACCGCCATCACAGCCTCTCTAGTGCCGTCAGGAAAATCCATCATTGAGTGCTCGACGAGGATTTCGTCGTTCTCATAGATGCATCTTGGTTCGCTAATCACAACTTTTGTGTTTGCCATCATACTAACCATCATCTCGCTCATCTGAGTCTTATTCATAGTAGTCCCAGATTGGTGGCGGACGAATTCGTAATCATCGTGTAATGCCTTTGTGTAATGCGTCGCATCCCTTTCTTCCATTGCCTTCATCATTAGTTCGTAAACTCCCATGAGGTCCCGTATAATAGATGGATATTGAGCGTTTCCTAGTCTAATTCAATGGGATAAAAGGCAGCCAATTGAGGAATGGGGGAATGGCCCGCTGCGCGGGAGGGTTACGAAATGATGTGGGGGCCCATCCAAGAGGGGTGGGATTCAATAATGGATGCGTGAGAACTACGCTACGTGGAGAAGGATTGGAACGTTCAGGATGGTTCGGACTGCGATTTGAATGCGCTCCCACTAGTAAGGACATGGCCGGGGTTGTCGCCTCATGTTGAGGCGGTTGAGCGGTTGGTTCTCATGGGGGCGATAGAAGATGATGAGTTGCGTGATGTGCTCATGCGCACACCGCGCGGTGTCCACGCCTTGCCTTTGCCGATAGGCGATGAAGGTGTGAATATCGAGAGTAGTGCGCTGCGTATGCCTTGGTGGTCTGACGTCAGTGCTCCAAACTCTTTGTTGCCTGGAATTTACGAGACTGCTCAAGTGATTCAGATGCTTGAGTTGGAGCGAGGTGATTCGGTGATGCTCATCGCGCCGCGCGGGAATTGGTGGTCTGAAGTGCTAATGCAGCTCGGTGCAGGCCGCCTACGCATCATCGAAGTGGATGAGGGAAGGCGTGTAGAATTGCGGAGGCGTTGGGAAGAAATGCGATTGAATCTCGTCGCTGATGCTGTTGGATGTGAAATCGAATGGTGTGGGCTTGCTGATGCATACAAGGGAACCCCTGAGGAAGGTTGGGATCGGATTCTAGTCACTGGGGGTTTGCCTCGGGTGCCGATTGGCTTGCTGACGCGACTTTCCTTCGAAGGCACTGCGGTCGCGGCTATCGGGGAGGAGACTGGGACTGTTCTGCAGACTATTACACGGCAGGCCGAAGGTGAATTCCAAGCGCAATGGCTGGCGATTTGGAATGTTGATATGATTCAGGATGAGGCGGCGCAGACGCTTTGTGATTTAGCGCCGCTAATTGAAATTCCAGAGTTGATTGTGGAAACTCCGCTCACCAATAAGGCGGCTTGGATGCACGCTAATGATAATCCGACCCGAGACCGGCTCGGACCGGCCGCCTTGCTCGACATGATTGAAGATGTTTGGAGTGAGGTCGAAGCTACGACTCACGGCTCGGGTATTGAGGTAGGAATTCGAGAAGTCTTGGCGCAGGATCTTTTCCGTATGGGGAATGTTTTGCAGAGACTAGGTATCCTGCGGGTTGCGGCCGAACATCACGGCTCCTCTTTCCAACTGAGCCCCTCTCCAGAGGCCGCTTGTTATCTTGGGATGACTTTCTCAGAGGACGAGGAGGATGGTTTGGCTTGGCAGAGAAGGGCCATCGAAACAAATCCAGATTACGGTGGTTCATGGAACGAAGTAGGTGAGGCTTTGCTACAAAGAGGAGAGGCTGAGAGAGCAATCGAATGGTTCCGTGGGGCAATTAATTCTGTGAATTATTGCGAGCGGGGGGCGGCTTGGGCAAATCTTGCGCGCGCCCATTTGGAAATGGGGAGGACAACTTCTGCCTTGTTTGCGGCACAGGAGGCGGCGGCTCTGATGCCGAATGAAGAAGAATTAGATGGATTACTCGAGCAA
>CAXGBP010000225.1:0-2046 GCA_964007685.1 uncultured Candidatus Poseidoniales archaeon
TCTTGCGAGTTGAATGAAACTGGACACAAGGTGGATGAGAATTGCCAAACGGCTGCTATGGTCTTGTTAGCCCCTGAAAATGGCTTGTTGCCAGGCAATATCTCGATGATGCATCAGGTTGAGTTCGATGGTGAACTGACTGAGACTCCATTCTACGCCCTTTACTCGGTCGATGATCATACCATGCCGACTGGGCCGGTTACCCCCGGCTCAGATGTCGAGACCGAGTCGGGCACTGATGATTCGATTCTGCGAGCGGTGATCATCTCTGCTGGAGCGATTGCCCTCGTGCTCGTCTCTCGCCTCACCGCCCCTCCTAAGGGTGAGTGAAGGCTCGCACTTCGACGGTTCAACTCAAGAACCCCTGCTCGGTCGCCACGCTCACGGGGCGCTTAGATCAGCCTGGAAGATCGTCTGGTTTGCAACCAGAAGGCCGGGGGTTCAAATCCCCCAGCGTCCACCATCAAGAGTCCATTGGCGGAGCAAGTTGGTTGAGGATCTTCAGTAGGCCACGTAGTGTGACTTCGCTGATTCCTGCTACCTTGCACACCTCGCTTTGAGTGCGAGTAGAGTCACTCTCCTGAGATGCTCGGTAGAGGATGACTCCAGCGATTCCAGAGGGCTTCTTGCCTTGCCAAGAGAGGTTCTCTCCGACAATCTTCCACATATCGCGCGCGGCACCGAGAACGGTTGGAGGCAATTGTAGGTCAGAGTGGAACTTCTCGAAGTATTCCTCCGGGCCGGTGATGTGGTGAGTGCCGAGGTTGCGCGCAACTAATCGAATGGTCCGCTTGAGCTCCTTCTGCTCAACCTCGCTACGCATGTCGAATGCAGCAGCGATATCATCGATTTTGCGAGGGAGCTTAGCCTCGCGTGCAGCTATGTAGACACACGCAGCTGTAACGCCGCGGATACTGCGTCCTGTTACCAGTCCTCGCTCGACCGCGTGGCGGTATAGGGATGCGGCCTGTTGTTCAATTTGAGGCGTCAAGCCCCCGCGGTCGCGGATGAATTGCATCGCTGAAGTCAGGTTTCGTGCTCGTGAATCACGAGTCTTCGAGCGTTGGTCGATACGCTGACGTCGGCGCCAGTCTCGAGCCGCCTTTCCACTCATACCGTGGCGCTTGGCTGCACCAGAGGTCAAGTCGATTCGACTGATTTCACTTGAAAGTCCCTTGTCCGAGAGAGTGAGTGTTGTCGGAGCTCCGACCCTACTGCGGTTAGCGCCATCTGAGTAGTTGACCCATTCAGCACCAGGGTCGATCATATTCTGTGCAGCGACGAAGCCACAAACGGCGCAACTTGTCTCTCCACGCCTAACATCTGTGTCCCATTCGTCACTGCCGCAAACCTCGCACGAACCCGAGACTGACTCGGTATTGCGCGCTTGCGAAGGGCGGACCCCCGTTACGAACGCCTTCTTTCTTTCATCGTTCTTCAAAGTGCTCTTCCTCTTACCGGCTCGGCTCTTAGTGCGTCGTTCACTCATATTAACCAGTAGTTGTATAGTGGGACGCGCACTATATAAAACTTCCGCCGACATGTTTGCTCGAATTTCCCGTATAATCGCCTCACGTCTCCGATAATGCCGGAGCGAGAGATTCTTGCACCACTCACCGTCAGACAGAGCCGTGTCAGACGGTGAAGTGGTGCGAACAGCATTGTATGATTGCCATGTCGAAGCCGGTGCGAAGCTCGTAGATTTCCACGGCTTCGAACTTCCCATATGGTATTCCTCAATCCAAGAAGAACATCTTGCCTGCCGTTCCACCGCAGGGATGTTCGACGTTTCGCACATGGGTTTGTTCTCATTCGAAGGCACCGGAGTTAGAGAATGGCTTCAGAGTATTTCAACGCAGAATATTTCTTCCTTTGTTCCTGGACGTTGCGGTTACACGCATTTTCTTGATCACGAAGGCTGTATCATCGACGACATGATCTTCGCTGTCAAATCCGAAGACTGCATCCTCGGGGTGCCAAACGCCTCTATGATTTCTACAATGTGGGACTGGTTCAACGGTTTGCTTCCCGACGATGGATCGGTTA
>CAXGBP010000226.1:0-2037 GCA_964007685.1 uncultured Candidatus Poseidoniales archaeon
TGGCATGGATATTACATCACCGAAAGGTCGGAACGAGACTCCAAAGCGTGTGCAAGCCAATGGCTGGTCAGAGTTGTCTTTCCGCAACCGGCGATGCCGGAAATCACCGCCATCGAGGAATCTCCAGAGAACCATTCATCGAGAGTCCCGACCTCTTCCTCGCGCCCGTGAACGGTTCGGGTCTCCGGCGGCCTTGTGTGATATGTCGAATGCGCTCCGGCCAGTAATTTGAGTGATCCCGGAGCGACCTTTTCCTCACTTTCAGCCCGCACGATTGCACCAAATCGAATGTCACCGAAGTTCAGCACACCCTCGTGCTGCGCGTGCATAAGCACCTGAAGCAAGGTCAAACCGGTCTCAAGCCGAGAACCAGCCTCATCAGCCCGAATTTCTAGAAGATTTCCATCGCGCTCGCGAAGCAAAACCTTCGTCTCACGCAATTCGGGTAAGCGACGAGTAACCTGTTCGCGCCCCTCATCGGTCAACTGCCAAGTCTTCTGTCGCCTTTCATCGCCGCGAATAACACGCGTGTGTTCGCTAACCATCCCATCAATGTCGAGATTACGCATCGTACGCGAGACATTAGGTGGATGAAGCGCGCAAATCTCAGCGATTCCCGGCCGAGTCACCTCACGGTTTACGAGATAGTGATCGGCCTGGTGATCCTGCTCCCAAAGGTGCAAGAGAATTCGATCGGCAACAGCGATGTTCACCTTGCTCACAGGGTGCGCCATTGATTCACTCCTCCACAACGCATTGAGGATATGGATCGGTCATCATCGGCGGCATGAACAAGTCATCACAGCCCCGCTCTACCGTCGATAACGAGAGAATGCTCGTCGCCCCAACACCAACCGTCACAGGTTGCATCGAAACGGGGCTCGGAATGTAGTCCTCGCCAGTCTGAGAGATGATCAAATGGATTCCATCACCGGCAGGAATCAAGACATCCATGCCAAAGAATTCCATCTTGGCATTCACCGTCTCTCCCGGCCCGAGCACCTCGCCATCCTTGCCACCCGCGTGGAATCTTAGATCCATCACAGCGTGCCCAAGATGCATTCCAGTGCTCGCCTGAACCATCTCAACAAACAGATGACCGCTCGTCGAGAAAGCCGACACAGTCGCATCGACATGGAAGGTGGGTGTGCCGACAATTCTCGTATCTTCATCGAAGAAAGGGCACTCTATGCGTAGGCTCGAAGACGAAGTAATCGTCTCTCCGCCACCAATAATAGAACACTCATCCATCCCAAAACGTAGCCAATCTTGCTCGGCTGGCGGATAAGTCCCCTCGACTCGCCAGCCGCCCATATTGTCCTGAACCTCAGCTACCAGCCGGGGTTGTGGCCCCTCGTCTTTGAGATAGAAATCGAACCACTCGAGTAGGTCGTCAGCCCAATCCCAGCGTAAAGTGAATGGGAATGCTTCACCACCGCGACCGCTTGAAAGTCCCTGATGCCCACTGAGGCGGTCGGGGTAATCGTGCCCCCACTGACCGTAGAGCCCCTTGACGTCGAAGCCCGCGTCTTGCATCATTCGATGGACGGGGAAGGCCATGTGGGGGTCGACATTCCAGTCTTGCAGTCCATGGATGATGTAGACCGAGCCAGCGTAGTTCTGCATCGCGCGCGTGAGGAAGTGTCGCTCCTGCCAATAATCAGAGCCCATCCAAGCGAGGTTGTCGCCAGTGACGTACGCAAGCGGCCCAGCATAGTAACCCTCAACATAGCCCTCACAGGCGTTCTCGATGTCTCCCGAATCACCGTCTAAGCCGAAGCTTCCGTACACGCCGTTGTGCATGATGGCGCCGCGTGCTTCCATGCTACCATTGCGCCACATGAGATCCTGTACGCCGATTAATCCGGACATCGGCACGATGGTCTTGAGATATTCAGATCCCATCGCTGCCGCCTCCCAAGGTGTAGAGCCGTCGTAGGATTTTCCGATGATGCCGACTGCTCCATTGGAGAAAGGTGCGGTTCCGAGGTACTCGACGGCCGCATGGATTCCTTCTTGCTCGTCGAGTCCCATGAG
>CAXGBP010000227.1:0-2026 GCA_964007685.1 uncultured Candidatus Poseidoniales archaeon
GACCACCCCAACAATATCACAGAACGGGTTTTGCTAATCCCTGGCGACCATGCTCAGATTACGGTGACCTTGAGCGAGGGCGAGGGTGTGCACGAAATCGATATGCGCGGCGATAGTTATCTGGCCGAATCAGTTCTCATCTCATCGATAATTGGTGCTCTAACGCTCGCCGCAGGACTCGCTGGAATCCTCGGAGGAATCGAGGCATATAATGGGAAAAAACACTTCCGTACACAGTTTTTGGCATATCTCGGACTCTGGAGTCAGGGATTGATGTTCATAGGTCCGCTGTTCATTCTGATGGGGATGGGGCTGGCGTATCTGACCCGTGGCCAATTTGGCTTCGTGGAGGCTTGACGTGTACCTCATCACCATCGAAGGCGGGGATGGATCAGGCAAAGGCTTGGCCACAAAGGTCGTCGCCGAAGTGCTGGAACGCGAGTTTTGCTTTACTTCGGTAGAGGTTACTGGTGAGCCGCGGCGGGATCATCCTCTTGGGCGGCTCGCTATCGACTCGGTGCGGCAACAGACGCACACTCCTGAACAGGAGGCCGGGTTGTTCGCCGCTGACCGAGTCGACCATTCTCACGGCTGGATTCTGCCTCGATTGGAGGAGGGACGAATCGTCGTGAGTGAGCGGAATGTGCATTCTTCACTTGTCTATCAGGGAGTGGTCGGTGGTCTTGGGGTCGAGCGTGTGGCTCAGGTCAATTCGGCTGCGCTTGTTCCTGATTTGTGTATCTGGGTGGATTGCGACCCCGACGTTGCGATGAAAAGAATCCAGTCTGGGACGCTACGAATGATGTCCGACAAAGCTGAGTATTTCGAGACGACTGAGTTGCAGAAGGAGATTCGTGCGGGTTATGCTTCTTTGCTTTCAGGAGAGGTTGAGATGCCGATTCCATTTGATATGGGCGCAATCATTGGCCCAGTCTCGAATGAGACTACTGAGCGGGAGTTCAGGCGGAAATTGACTTTACATATACGCAAGTTCGTGCATTCTCGGCCTGAACCCTTGAATGTCGATACTGAGTCTGTTGAGCGGTTTATGCTGAAGCGTTTGATCAAATCAACAAAGGGTCAAACGGTACTCGATGGGCTGGGAGTTGAACCGGCTCGTACGCGGTCCGATTGGTTGGATGGCAAGGCTCCTTGGAGGGTGCTCCGTGAGGCTCAAACTGATCATTCTGCGGCGCTTGATGAGGTCCCTGAGGACGAGCGTGTCGATGTCCCGAAATCGGTGCTGGCGCGCTCGGTTAGTTCGATTTGTGGAACTCTTGCTTTACTACCCTCGGCGGATGTCAACGAGTTGCGTAATGCTCAGGGACCTGTTCGGGCTGTTTCCGATTCACACTCTCACAAAGTTCTGCGTTTCATGGCAGACCGCTCAAAGTGGGTCAATCAGCACAAATCTTTGCTCGGGCGCGACGCTTCTCGTAACCAATTGCGTGCCGAATCGCATGCTTTTGGCACGGTAATTCTGATTTTATGGCCGCTGCGCCGTGCTTTGGCTCGCTGGCTGGCTGCAAACCCTGACACACACCCTCGCTTCGCTCTCGGACAGATTGTTCGTTCTGGTGAACATCCTCGTGCGGTTCGAGATACGATTGAGCGACTGGCGATTCTTGGTAACGGTAAATCAGACTCAGCTCTGCCAGCCGGTGCCAGTGGTTTGGTGGCTTGGTGGCAGGGTCAGTGATTCCGAGCTCGCTGGCTCGAATCTTCACTCCTCTTCCTCTTCTATCATTCTGAGTTTAGCATCCGCGGGCAGACGCACCGACTCGGAATCATCAAACTCATGCGGCCGAGCCGAGAACATCGCTGAGAAAATCCAAGCCCCGACGAACCCGGCTGGGGCTCCAGTGAGGATCCGCAGAAGGTTCGTCGACTCATACGATGTCAACAATTGCGTGAAACCATCAACGGCCATAGGTGCGAGTCCGATAGTCAGTATGCCAAGCATAACGAGCATGCGACGGTCGTTGAAGTAGAATTGTTCGATCGAATCATCGCTGAAAATCGATAG
>CAXGBP010000228.1:0-1993 GCA_964007685.1 uncultured Candidatus Poseidoniales archaeon
CCATCAATTCACGATACATCGCGCGTCGCTCATCGGTACCGATTCCGCCGCTACCAAGCAATGCACGCATGACCACACCTTTCCTCAGGACCCCTGCGTGCGCACCTCAGACATAGAAGTCATCGGCTTCGCCTGGCATGCCGAGATGTTCCTCGATAGAACCGCTGACCTCGATACTCGCCAGCAATTTACGAGCGGTCTCTTCTGTCGTATCCAAGTCGAGCTCGAGTGGCAGACCAAGCGCTTGCTCCATCCACTTTGCCAAGCGGTCAGCAGCTCTCACATCTGCCGACGCGCCGACGGTCTCAGCGACCAGCGCCACCGTCGGTACATCATGAATCGGTGAGAGAGCCACAAGCAATCCTGCTATGCCAATCATCCCTGCCTCTGGTTGATCACGACTAACGGGGATATCGTTTGCTTCGAGATTTCCACGAACCTCAGCATCAGCGCAGATGACGTGGACAGCCTTGTCCTCGACATCTGCTGCCAAACCAGCCAAGACGAGTAATTGAGGAGTCGAGGCCGCCGCTGCGAGCCCAAGAATCGCATCGGCGACCTCGTGCTGACCGCCGGCGGTCATCGGCTGTAAATCGCCGCCAACAGTCACCACATTCCTGCCATCAGGGAGCATCACGCGATGTACGAGCATCGATGGAGGTACCAGTAAGCCATCCTCATCAAGAGTCGAGTGTGGGGGCATATCAGGGTGAATCAGTCGAGCGACAAGAGTCGAAGGGTGCTTGCGAACTAGAGCATCAACCACGAGTTTGCCAACATTACCTACACCGGGAACCGCTTCAAGCAGAGCCACGTGTTCAGGCAAAGAATCTCCAATCATCCAATGTATGCGCGTGCGATTCACTCGTCCTCCTCCTTTCGAGGAGTTGGTAGCTCTTCGATCCACTCATCGCTTCCAGCATTCTCGCGCTGCCTGCGCCGTGCTCCTTGTGCGTCTTGCGGCGAGAATTTCAGCGGCGCGACAGAAGTCATCTTTCCACCGCAGTCCTTGCATTCCTCGCTGAGCCCATACTCACCACAGTCGGTGCACCGTTGCAATCTCGTCCGAGCCATCCCGTTCCCTCAGAAGTCTAATCCCCTTTCAGAGGTCTTTGAAGTTGTAGCATCCGAAGAGCAGCTTCACATGCGTTCGATATCGATTGAACCCTCGACCGAAGCGATGGATTTTGTTGCGGCGCTCTGAGCATTTACCCAAAGTCTCTCAGCGGTCTCATAATCGGGCGCCTTGATATCGATTCTATACTCTGGCGCTCCGTCGTAATGGCAAGTCAAAGTAGCATCCTCTTCACCCTCGGCAACAGCCTCGGCTGCCAACAGAGCATCGCGGATTGCATAGACCCCCTCCGCTCCCCAAATTTCGATGTTGAAATGACCGCGAATTTCGACGAATGGCGGGACGATGTTCTCGATGGCGAGATCGATGACGGTGCTCATCCACTCGCCGCTGAAGCCATTCTCTGAGAGAGCGGTCTCGGAGATCGCGCACTCCTCAAGTGCCCCGTAGAGAGTGCCGAAGATTTCCGTCATCTCCTCTGAAATTGTAGAGGTCTTGTCAGCATCCCAGCCGACACGCTCAGCAGCCACGCCCATGATTTGATGAGCGCGTTGATTATTTTTCCATGATTGCAAAGTGTCACGGCGTCGCTCTTCTGAAACGCCCTTGATTGATAGGTCGACGCGTTGGCGATCCTTCTTGATTCCAATTACCTTAGCGACGACGCGCTGGCCAACTCGCAGATGGTTTCGGATATTCTTGACCCAACCGGCGGCTACCTCTCCGATGAAAACGAAGCCTTCGCGAGAGCCGTAGCCATCGAGGTTGAGGTAGGCGCCGTTCTCGCGGACATTCTTGACAGTGCAAACGAGAAGTTCGCCTTCATCAGGCCAAGGTTCGTCCGTGCTAGCCATCGTCTTTCAGTCCCCTTCACTCGAGGACGTCTACAATGGTGCTTCCAACAAGCTGGGCTTTTCC
>CAXGBP010000229.1:0-1988 GCA_964007685.1 uncultured Candidatus Poseidoniales archaeon
ATGACCTACGAAGATCTCTGTTACGAAACACTGGTTCTAGCAGGAGTCCTGATGAAAGAAGCACTGATGGCTTATTCAGCAGGGCGCTGGGACGAGATGAGACATCCTCAGGGAGAGAGCGAACATCCCACTTTCCGCAATGCTGGGCCTGATATTCTCGAAGTAGTCAATCGCAAACTCGCTGAACAGACTTATGCGCACTACATCGGCTGAAAGATTGAGGAGGAAGATGGATGACTGGACTTGCTGGAGATGATTTTCCCTTTGCTGAGAATGTACTTGCTGGCCGGACTGCACTTGTTTGTGGGGCCAGCAAGGGGATTGGAAGGGCGAGTGCACTGATGCTTGCTCGTGCAGGAGCGCGAGTAATCGCTTGTGCGCGCTCGGCTGAAGATCTCGAGACCTTGCTTGACGAAATGCATGGTTCTGGTCATTCGATGTTGGTTCTAGATTTGGAAGATGTCGAGGCAGTTCGAGAGACTGTACTCGGCCTCGGTATGGTTGAGATTGTCATCAATAATGCAGGAGGCCCACCCGGTGGTCCCTTGCTTGGTAACAAACTCGACGAGTTCGAGGGACCGTTCGCACGTCACCTGCATGCAGCTCACACAATCGCTCAGATTCTCTCGCCAAGAATGGAAGAGATCGGCTATGGGCGCTTTGTGAATATCATTTCGACCTCGGTTCGCGAACCGATAGACAATATCGGATTGTCCAACACTTTGAGGGGAGCAATGGCTTCGTGGTCCAAGTCCCTCTCTCGAGAATTGCCTCCATGTATCACCATCAACAACATCCTACCTGGCTTCACTGATACCGACCGACTCGGTTCTCTGGCCGGTTCAATTTCGGATAAGACTGGAAAGTCAGTCGAGGAGGTTCGCACCGCTTGGATGGATTCGGTTCCGATTCAGCGGCTGGTCGACCCGCTCGAAACAGCAGCAGCCGTCACCTATCTCTGTCTCCCATCGTCTAGCGCCATCCGTGGGGTGTCGCTCGCAGTCGATGGCGGTAGAATGCGGTCGATCTGAGGATTGATTTCGATGAAATTCGACATCTTCTTCTCCATCTCGCAAACCCCGGACACATCCGGTTACATTCCAAGCGAGAGCGAGATGTTCGCAAACTTCCTTGACCAAGCCGAGAAGGCAGACGATCTCGGATTCGGCATTGGTTGGGTCGCCCAAGCTCACCTTTCAACCGAAGTGCAAAAGGGCAACTCAAAGCCAGTTGTCCCACATTATCCGGGCGAAGTTGGCCTTTGCACAGACTTCTTCCAAGTAGCAACAGCAATGTTCGCGCGCACGAAGAGGATAGAGGTGGGGAGCGCAGTCATGTCAATTCTGGCCAGCGGTGGCCCAATCCCTCAAGCCGAGCGCGTTGGCTCTTTCCTCGCCCTCCACGGCATGAATCCCGAAGAGCAGAGAAAACTGCACATTGGTTTCTCCGCCGGCCGCTTCGAATTCATGGCTCGTCCCTACGGCATCGTCCCACGCGACATCGTCGAAGAGGCATCATGGCCAGCACTGCGTGGACAAATCTTCGCTGAGGCATCAGAAATATTCCTACGGCTGCTAAACGGCGAAGTCATCTCCACCGAGATGATTAGCAAAACCATCCTCACCCGGGCAAACTTCCGCTCCGACGAAGATTGGGTACGAGTTCAGCAAGCAGCCCAGCAATTACACGGACTCGACTCGACGCCTGAATCAATCGAAATCGCGCCGAGATACAACTTCGAAGAGATCAAAACCATCCCTCAGAAATGGCGCCGAGACCTGTTGAACCTAGTACTCGGAAGCCACGATGCAAGGTTGCAGGAGGAGGTCAATCAGTGGGCCCCTGTGCAGGTGTTCAACCTCTCTATTACCCCCCCGCATATCATCGACGCAACGCACCAACGCATGTCTGAACACTACCACCCCAATGGCGGCCCATGGACACGTGACATGATGCCACGGACAGTCATGGTCTTCGTCAACGATGAG
>CAXGBP010000230.1:0-1984 GCA_964007685.1 uncultured Candidatus Poseidoniales archaeon
TCGAGGAGGGCTCGTAATTCGCGAACCACAGTTTGAACTTCGACCATTGCGGTTCGCGTGTTGAAATCATCATTCATTCCGGCGGTAAAGCGCTCAGCGGCTGTCTCGAGGTTATTGTGACCCTTCCATTCGCTGCTTTCCGCTGCCACGAGCGCCTTACCATAGACTTCCATCATGCGCTCGTGATGCTTCTTCGATTCCTCCAGCATCGCCATGTTGAATTCAATCGGCTGGCGATAAGGAGCATTGAGTAAAGCGTAGCGAAGTTCGAGCGGATCGACGTGTTCGAAGGTATCACTAATCGTCCAAAAATTTCCGAGAGATTTGGACATTTTTTCGCCGTCGACGTTGATGAGTCCATTGTGCAGCCAGTACTTGACGACCGGTTCGTGTCCAAGGCAGCATTCGGATTGGAAAATCTCGGCCTCGTGGTGAGGGAATAAGAGATCAGCACCACCTCCGTGGATGTCGAAAGTCTCGCCTAGATGCTTGAGTGACATTGCTGAACACTCGATGTGCCAGCCTGGACGTCCCTCGCCCCAAGGACTCTCCCAGGAGGGTTCTCCTGGCTTGGCAAGCTTCCACAGAGCGAAGTCGCGATGGTCGCGCTTGCCCGAGCCGGTATTGTCAACGCGGCCGCCTGCACCGGCTCGCACCATCTCTAACGTTTGGCCAGTTAATTCACCGTATTTTTCGGGAGCAGAATCGATCTCAAAGTAGACTCCGTCGTTGGCGACGTAAGCGTGCCCTTTACCGATGAGTCGCTCGACCATGTCGATGATTTCTGGAATTGTTTCTGTTACGCGAGGGTAAGTGTCGGCGCGAATAACGTTCATCGCGTCCATGACGGTGTAATAGTCCGCGATATTGCGTTCGGCGACGACGGTGAAATCAACTCCTTCGTCGTTCGCGACATTGATGATTTTGTCATCAATATCGGTGAAATTGGTGACATAATCGACTGCGTAGCCCAAGTGACGAAGCCATCGTACGATGACATCGAAGGCGATGGCTTGGCGAGCGTGTCCAAGGTGGCTGGGGGAGTACGGTGTGATTCCACAAGCGTAGAGTCTGACACTTCCCTCGATCAGAGGTTCGAATTCACGCTTTGCGCGCGAGCGCGTGTCGTAGACTCGCAATACCATGCTCTCAGGGCGAATCCGCGCGCCGCTCGGTCATGAACCTCGCGCCGCATCAACGAGCGCGCGATACAATCCGATGTGTCCGATGCGTTCGGGGTGCCATTGAACACCGATGCAGAATCGCTTGTCGATTCGCTCGACCCCTTCGATGAGCCCATCGTGAGATGAATGGGCAGAGGCGGAGAGGCTTCCGGGGTCGAAGACACCTTGGTGGTGGGTCGAATTAACTGAGACATTTGTGCCCATAATGGAATGGAGATGAGTTCCCTCGACGGTTTGGACACCATGCTCGGTAACCTCGCCATCCCATCCTCCGTGCTCTTCATGCCCAGGGGTTTCTGGGAGGTGTTGGTGGATTTTGCCGCCATGGACGACACACATCAATTGCATTCCACGGCAAATTCCGAGTAGCGGGATGTCACGTTCGACAGCTCCTCGAATCAAATCCGATTCCGAGCCATCCTGATCAGGATGTGCCAATGAGATGTGCTCGGAAGGTTTCTGCCCGTAGAGTGAGGGGTTGATGTCCGGTCCACCAGCGACGACGAGGCCGTCAAGAAGGTCGAGTAAGGAGGAACAACAACCTGGCGGTAGGAGGAGAGGTTTTCCCCCCGCTTCTTCAATTGCTGTAGTGTAGAAAGAGGGGAGGATGACCGCTTCGAGGTCCCAAGGACCGAATGAGGACTCTCGCTTGCACGCAGTCACCCCGATGACTGGGGCACGACGGCTCTCACCCATTGGTCCTGGCTCATCTAACGAGTTCATCAATCAGATGGTTGAGACCTTTGATTCTGAGGAATCTCAAGCACGTGCAGCCTCAATTAGTGCGTCGAAAACCTTGG
>CAXGBP010000231.1:0-1981 GCA_964007685.1 uncultured Candidatus Poseidoniales archaeon
ATATCGGAAGTTCTCAGCGTCGTCCGCGTTTTTGCTTCCTGCCGCCCTTGCGCTTACCGCCACCATGCTCCCATTGCCTGCCGGAGCGAGAGCGCCATTCTTCGCTGTCGTTTCCTCCCCACGACCCGCGCTCAACCTTCTTTCTCAGGGCTCGGGGGAGTTCTGTCACCGATTTTACATTGAGTTTGATGCGGCCCAGATCCTTTTCGAGGGAGCGAATAGCATCGCCGCCAGGGCCGACCATGGCACCGATTGCTGAATCATCGACGTAGATGTCGGCAGATGCATCGGTGAGGAATTTTGCGTGGAGTACTGAGATTCCTGTGAGTCGGGTCGCCTCGCGCTTGAGTTCTTCCGCTGCGAGGCGCCATGCGGGGCTGCCGCCTTCGCCAGCTGCTCCACTGACTGGAACTACTGCAATTTCCGAGCCGAAGGCGAACATTTCGTGAGTCAACTCGCCGCTCGGGAATCGCTTGATTTCGATGACCGGGCGGCTGAGATCGGATTCCATTCCGGTTGGAGCACGGACTACCATCTTGAGTTCGAGAACCTCGCTTACCTTGCCCTTCTCGATGTTGATTACTGTGTCGAGAACTTGTGAAATGAGTCCGAGTTCGACCTTACCTACGAGCCTCTGGATGGCTTCCAGTGCGCTATTTGCGTGGGTCACACCGAGTAATCCGACACCGGCGAGGCGGACATCTCCGAAAATCTCGAAATCGCGAGCTCGCCGAACCTCGTCAAAGATGACGAAATCTGGTCTGACGAGGAAGATGACTTCTGCTGTCTTCTCCAAATCACCTTCTAGCGGAGCGTATTGTGTAACGCGCTGAGGGACTTGCAAATCTCGTGGTGCTTCCATGGTCTTGACCATCGCTCCCACCGTCTCGTCGAGGTGTGCTGCAATCGCCTGAGCGAAGGTCGTCTTACCGCTTCCTGGCTTACCGACGACGAAGACACCACGATGGTGATCGGATAGACGTCCCACAAGTTCGTCTTGAAGTTCGTAATCGCTGAGTTTGAGATGTGCCACCGGTCGCACAACTGTGATTTCCCAAGCCTCAGAGAATGGTGGCCAAGCGCAGGTGACTCGTAAATCTCCAATCTGCATGATTCGGCAGCCCTCGCGCTCGATTTCGATGAAACAATCCGAGCGCGCTTCGTGCTGCTCAATCACCATCATCAACTCCTCAGACAACCCCTCAAGAGCTGGTTTGTCCCAGATATCCTTGGACACTTCCTCTAACCGTAGAGCACTGATATGTCCAGCCTTCACTCTTGGAGGACATTCCGCCTTCAGGAAAACCGTAGACGCCGTCTCATCAGCGAGCAGATTCTCAAGCGAATCCGGAAGTGGTGGGTGATCGCCGAAAGTCGCCATATCTATACCTCAATTGAGAACATTAACACACCAGCGAAGGAACATGGAACCAGCAAAAGCAACGCCGAGAGATGCACCGATTGGGAATCCTAAGGTGCCCGTGAATACGGCGTACTGCGCCAGTGTCAGTGTGGTCACAGTAGCCACATCAAGCAGTGTTGAGCCATCCCATCCTGACTTCGAACGGATGTGGTCGCGACCAGTCCAAGTGAGCCAGAGAAGAGCAACCGTACCGATGATTAGCGCGTGGCCCACTACCCACCCCAGAGAGTCTCCGAAAGTCGCGACAATGCTGTCTTGGAAGTCGCCGAAGACCACCGATGCGAGGTCGAACATGGAACTCCGAGCCGCCTATTGTTCTTCAATCAACGGGCGATTCATTGACGGATGATGCGCCGAATCTCATCGAGGTCGGCTCGCGCGGAAATAGGCGAATTAACGCGCCGAGATTCGATTCCTTCGAGTTCTCCGGCATGGTAATTCACTACTACATCTGGATCTTTCAACACATTACCTGTGAGAATCCCAACGACGCGCTCGCCCGAACCAATAACGCCCTCTCCAACAAGACGGTGAATACCCGCAACAGTGGCGCAGCTA
>CAXGBP010000232.1:0-1972 GCA_964007685.1 uncultured Candidatus Poseidoniales archaeon
CCGGCGGAGCATGATTTCTCATCGAGCGCTGCTAGCATCCTCTACGATGCAGTCGACCCCTCCACTGGAATCTGCATCGCACTTACATGCGACATCGGGCCAATGCTAGCAGCAGGAATTGGCGAGCCGAGCGCTGCGACCACTCCGGTTCGCGCCGCTCTCTACGGCTACGATGCATCGGATAGCCTGACTGACTGGTCGGTTTATGCAATGGCTGGTAGCATATTCCTAGCCCATGGCGGAGGTGCAGATTTGACTCAAGTAACGGACCTTCGCGAGCGCTTGAACACCGTTTCCGGCGTGGATATCTCAAATGCTGATGCGCTAAACAATGTGATCTTCGGAATCGAAGGTGCTGAGATTCCAAATGGTCTTCTCTCATTGTCGGATTTCAATGGAATTCCGTTGAACGGAGTTGCACTCTTCCTTCTGGGAGCCGACGCCGACGCCTTCACAACAATGCTCGACTACGGCATCGGCCTAACTCAATTACTTGCTCTATCAGATTATGCAGGTGGATGGATTGGTTTGGTCTCCCCATTCATATCGTTCCCGATGATTCTCGTTGGAGGATCGGGAACTATGGATGCTGACCTATGGTGGCAGCACTCCTTCGGCGGCGAGGAACCAATCAATGGAGGATACATCTCAATCGGTTTGAACCGCGGAGATTACCAGGGAACTGTTGACTTGGATACTGAAACTGTGCGGAACATTCTGTACAATCATCACAATGCTCTGACCTCCGACTTCGCTATCGCATTCATGTATGGAGAACTTGCTGGAGTTCTACCACCAGACAATATGGAAGGTGGATGGGAAGAAGGCGGAGTCGTCAACACTTGGGACGATGCCATGGTAGCAAATCTATACGGCATCTCAGAAAATGATGCTGCAGCTCTGCGAAGTTGGGTTAGTGACTTTATGTTCGGGGAAGTGATTGGAGCGCTTCTCTCTTTCCAATATGGAGCATCCCCCTTCACCACGCAGCCGATTGAAAATTGGCTCTATGGATGGTCGGACTCTGTTCTGCTAAATCTTTACAGCGAAGAAGATTCGTGGGTAAAACTCGAGACAAATGCAACATATCTAGGGTCTTCGAATGAGGATCGTCCTGATGGCTTGAGCACTGGCGATTACGATGTTTACGTGATGAGCATGGCAAATGATGGAACTCTCGGCCAGAGGATGCTACAAGGCTATACTAACTCCGATGGTGACGGTAATTGTGACTTCAAACTCAATGCTGACGGCACGCTTGCGGATGCAGATTCCGACGACCTCTACCCTTGCGAAGAGGGAGAGATCTACGGAATGACTGAGCACCTTCCATGGCGCGCTCCTCACCGCGAAACAGCAACATTGGGCTTGCTGACTGACAATGTAGGAAACAGCAACACTGTTGTCGCCGGAACTGCTGGAGACATTGGTAATGCTGATGAATCATTCACCTACAACATGGTTGGCTATTCAATCGCTCAAACAGTCCCTGGTGAAATGACTGAGTTCAAGGGAGTTCCAATGCGAGAACACACGATTGAACTCGACCCGGCTGAGAATCAGATTCAAGCCAAGTTGATTGGATCTGGCACCTACGTCGATGCGATTCCAGGAGCGCTTCCTGTGTATTTCGGATCGCACGTAGACATGAAGGTAGAACCTATCACCAATATGCCGATGTATGGCAAATCGGTATCCAGCTTCTTCCTCGATTTGCGAGGTCCTGGGGCAGTCAACCCTGACTTTTCCGAGGGCTCGGGAGATGTCCAAGCAGTGTTCGAGATTCACACATTTTCGGAGTTGCCAGATGATAGTGCCGCGACACTCAAGTGCAAGGTCATCGACAATACTGATCCGATGTACTGGACTGACTTCGGTGGAGAAGGTGACTGCGAACTTGAAGGAACCATGGTCATCGACATCGTGACCGCTGTGCTCTACATCGCAGGCGTCTCATTGTTGGTCTACGGAG
>CAXGBP010000233.1:0-1969 GCA_964007685.1 uncultured Candidatus Poseidoniales archaeon
GTGACGGTTGAAACCTCACCGAAGACTATCGCTGAAGCCGAGAAGCCAATTCCACCCATATCGTCAACCACAGTAAGTGTGACCGCATGCGAACCCATGCCAAGTTGGACATTGACCATCTCCCCGGTCAGGCTCACCCCATCAACATCCCAGAGGTAGTGCGTCACCTCCCCATCGAGGTCTGCCGACATGGAGGCGTCGAGCGTGATGAACGCGCCAGCGATTGGCGGCTCGGGAGAAGTTGTGAAAAGAGCCGTTGGCGGAACATTGGCGATGGTGATTTCCGCCTCAATTTCTGACGATACCCCCCAAGGATCGCTGGCCGTCACCGTCGAGGTCCAAATTTGACCCGGTTCGAGACGTTCAGCTGGGACCGAACGAGAATTATCAAGATCTGGCACTGTGAAGCCATTGCGAGCCCATGAAATGTGGAATGATACGGGCTCGCCATCGAGATCTACGGCGGCGGTATGAACCACCAATGGAGATAGTGAATCGGCAGGCGTCGTGGGCGGCGCTGGCATGCCATCGGGAGCGCCGGCGTATCCCGATTCACCATTACCGAGTAGAATCACCATTTCGCCAGGTGCGCCGTTCTCAATTTGGCGAGAGGTAGTCTTCATTGAATTGCCAAGATCGTCCCCATCGCCAGGAACAACCTGCACCGACCAACTATGGTCACGCACTGTCTCAGAAGCAGGAATCTCAAGCATTCCGTCGTATTGGCGAAGCCATTCACCATTGACCCACCAACGAATCTGACTATTCATCTCGGCGTCGCCATCGACATCGCTTTGTTCCCAAACCACACTCAGATTCATCGAAGTAGTCAGATTTCCCGCAGGTAGCATCTCAATCGAGGTGACCTCAGGAGGTGTGTTGAGGATGTTGACCTCTCCACTCTCAACCCACTCCGACCAGAGAAAGCCATCGTTAACCCTAGCGCGCGCGACCCAAATTTCTCCTTTAGCGGTCGATTCGGGCATCACTACGGTCAAGTCATTGTAGGCAGATACCTGTGTTCCATCACGCAACCAACGAATCTCAGTGGCTTGCACTGAATCGCCATCAGGATCGGTCCAACCGACGTGCACCTGCAGTGCATCATCAGTTTGAGCATTACCAACTGGTGAGACGTAAGCGGTAGCACTTGGAGGATTATTCGATGAGCCGATAACGACGACGCCGGTATAGACAATCTCACCAAATTCATCGCCATCATGAGGTAATACCGAAGCTTCCCATTGGTCACCGCTGCGAATCATCAGAGGAGAGACTCGGTCGGAATCATCCAACTCTGAAATCCTCGCTCCATCGAGATACCAACGGATCTGAGTATCTTGCTGCGGCTCGCCATCGAGGTCAAAGTAATCGTAGTCGAGCCGTAACTCATCAGTATCTATTGGATTCTCAGGAGTCAATTCTAGACTCCTTGCGATAGGTAGAGAGTTGCCAATCGTCACGGGTCCAACTGTAACTGGCTCACCGGCATCGGACCCGTCTTTCACAGTCACCGTGCAAGTCCATTCCTGACCCTTTGTCAGCCAACTCTGTCCGACGCTATTTTGGTCATTCAGGGCACCGACTGACAAGCCATCGAGAGTCCAACGTATCTGTGTGCCCTGCTCGGAATTCCCATCATAATCGTAGTATGTGTAATCGACTAATAGGCCAGTTCCCTTGGTTGGATCGGTTGGAACCAAAGTCACGTTATGAGCCTCCGGAGGAGTATTGCTGCCTGAGGAATCCTCTCCCAGTGTCCAAGTGCCCGTGCCCCAAGAGTCACCCGAGTTCGCTCCGTTGCCGTTGGCATACAACACTGCGAGATCGAAGTCAACATCTCCAGTTCCGGCTGTTGGTGCAGTCCAATCTGCCGACCATGAACGCAGTGAGTCGCTACTGTGGGTCAACTCACCATTAGACAATTGAACGGCGAACCCTAAACTTGACCACGTTCCGGCGCTGGCAT
>CAXGBP010000234.1:0-1968 GCA_964007685.1 uncultured Candidatus Poseidoniales archaeon
AAAATCAATCCCTCTTCGGCCCGCCAGGTTTCCAAACCACCGAATGGCAGGCACAAATCATCGAGCACCTCCATCGACATCGTCGCTGGAATGGTGCTCGCATCCCTATTGACCCGAAATGCAGCCATAGAAAGTGGAATTTCAGGATCAGCTGAGCTCAAGACAAGTCCAGGGGTCCATGAGGAAGGAGACCTACGGTCTCCAAGCGCAAAAATACGCGCAAAACGCTGCCGCGCGGCAACACCGCGCGCCAACGGCCGCTCACCAGCATCGTCGCTCATCGAGCGCGCCAGCGATGCGGTTCGCTTGAAGGATTCTAAGGGAGAAGCCGGCCGGAGGGCCGTGAGCCGCACCGCTACCACCCTTACCGTGCTGCTCATACTCCTAGTTGGAACTGCAGCGAGCGCCTCCGCACAAAGCGGAGGAGAGGACGAGTCAGTCACTCTGATTGATTCAACCGTGCATTTCAGCGAGCCACATCCAGTTTTCATCAGAATTTGGTGCATGAAAGCATCTTGCCCTGGCCTTGAACTCGAAGTTAACACCCCTCAGGGGAATTACTCTGTAGAGGACCCACTACGTGTCGAACTCTCTTTCGATGCCTCTGGAAATGTCACTTTCCGACTCACTGCAGACCAAGGGACCGGACAATCCGACCTCTGGTTCGAGATGAGTACTCCTGACATCAACAACGCTCTGATGAAGGAAGAAGCAGATTGGCTGGACAATGTACCGAGTCCGGGAATCGCTGTCAATCAGGAAATTGTTGACTCCACTTGGAATTGCCCAATCGATGACTGCCAGTCCGCACCGATCTTTCGAAGTCACTGGATTGTCGGATCACTAGAAAATGGCTCAGACAAGGATTCGATTGAGATTCACGGCCAAGCCGGCGATTTCATCATCATACCCTGGCCGTTAATGCCAGAATCCGCCGAACTCGAATTCTGGCTGCGGAATGATTCGACGAAGACCTTGCTTGACCCGTTCGAAGCAGATGAAGATGGCTGGTTCCGCTTCGAATATCCTGAGGACGGAAACCTATGGTTGCGCATCAAGCAGGACTCAGATGCAGGCTTCGCCGCCTACGAATTGTATGTGATGCGAAGAGCAGCCACCCTCGAAGCATCTTGGGGGGAATTGTCTAACCCTTGGGGGGAAGAGAACGCACTGCCATTCCCTGATTCAAACACCGACGGATTCGATGGCTGGATTTCCCTCTCGGACGATGAAGGAGACGCAGTCAGAGTCGAAGTGGTTGGTCGCATGAGCATCTTCCTCAATTGCTGGAGTGATGATGACTCAGTCACTTTCGAAGTCCTCGTCATAGATTCAGAGGGATTGGCTACAACTCTTGAGAATGAAGCCGACGATTGTCCAGACCACTTCGACACCCCTGCTGGAACCTCAGCCCTAGAGTTTCGAATGACCTCAGATTCACTCACCTCGTGGAGCGTTCAAATGAACGAATACCCAGCCGGAGACGCAGGCCAGATGGGAGACGCACCAGATAGACTCTGGACCGATTCCGATGACTTATCTCTCTGGCCATCGCTCGGATTTGACGAAAACATCGATGCGAGGATGTCGGATGACGAATACGTCGATGTCTTCGCTTTCGAGGTGATAGAAGCAAACGGCTCCAGATTATACGTGGACGCCGACACATCACAACCTGTTCGCTACCAAATCCTCGTGCTCGACCAAACAACCTGGGCGATTCTCAACAGCTCGACCGGGGGGCTGATTGACGTCCCACCCGGAACCCACGCAATCCGCGTCGAGAAACTCGGTGAAGCCAGCCTGACTTACTATGATTTCACACTCGTCAACGCCGGTGAAATCACCGAGCCTGAATTGCCTGATTTCGTCGATCAATCCGAGCTTTTCACCGAATACTACGTCTTCGCCGGCGCCTTTCTCATCGCTCCAGCGTTATTGGTAATATTCTGGAATCGAAAGCGCTGG
>CAXGBP010000235.1:0-1944 GCA_964007685.1 uncultured Candidatus Poseidoniales archaeon
CCGGACAGAACTATTCGGCTCCACTTTTCTACAAGGCACTGATGCAAGTGATGCCACCAATGGTTCGTAGCATGACGAATGTTCGATACGAAGGAATCGAACGGATCCCGAAGAGTGGACCCGCGATTCTGGCTGGCAATCATACATCTCATATTGATCCAATTGTCAAAATTATGGGGGCTCGTAGACCGGTTCACTATCTAGCAAAAGCAGAGCATTTTGAAGATAAAACATTCCAGAAATTGATGACCTCCACCGGTCAGATAGAGACTATTCGAGAGACTGGCGGCACCGAGGCACTGGCAATGGCTGTTGATGTTCTCGAAGGAGGTGGAGTGATGGGTATTTTCCCAGAAGGGACACGATCGCGCCGCACCGAAGCACCTTTTCTCCAACGTGGCAAGACAGGTGTGGCTCGACTCGCCGCCCGATTTCCGGAAGTTCCTGTGGTACCAATGGCAATTCTTGGAGGGCGGAACTTCCTTGCTCCGGGTTCGCCAAAGGTCAATCCTTTCGCGCACGTAATGGTGCGCATCGACAAACCGATCAGTTTCGCTGAATGGCTTGCTGACGAAGCCGGAGGAGCGATGGATGATGAGGATATTTCGAATTTGGTCCGCCTCGATGAACATGGTCAGCATTCAATCATGAAAGCCCTTTATCGTCGATTCACAGACCAGTTAATCGAAAATCTTCGTATTCTCGGAGCACCTTGACATTCTTGTATTACAGTCGATGAATTTGAGTGATTTCCGCCGCATCCTTCATGGACTTGCGAGGTTCAGTTAGCATAGTCGGCATGGAGCAATACCTCGCATTCCTCAGGCGCATCCTCGACGAGGGTGACGAGAAGTCAGACAGGACTGGGACTGGAACCATCTCTGTTTTCGGTCATCAGATGCGATTTGATCTGTCCGAAACTTTTCCGGCAGTGACAACCAAGCGCTTGCATTGGCCAAGCATAATTCACGAATTGCTGTGGTTCCTTTCCGGCGATACCAACGTAGCCTATCTGCAAGAGAATAAAGTTCGAATTTGGAATGAGTGGGCGGATGAAGAAGGCAACCTAGGGCCAGTTTATGGTAAGCAGTGGAGGAAGTGGGAGACTCCAGATGGGCGTGTCGTCGACCAGATTGAGAACGCTATTGAAATGATCAAAACCAATCCCAGTTCACGGCGGATTATCGTCTCAGCTTGGAATGTGGGTGAGCTTGACGAGATGGCCTTGATGCCTTGTCACGCATTTTTCCAATTCTACGTCAACGACGGTCGCTTGTCTTGCCAACTCTACCAACGTAGTGCCGATGCCTTCCTCGGCGTCCCATTCAACATCTCTTCCTACAGTTTGTTGACTTGTATGATGGCGCAAGTCTGCGGTCTCGAGCCTGGCGAATTTGTATGGACAGGAGGGGATTGCCACTTGTACCTCAATCATCTAGAACAGGCGCGCGAGCAGATTGCGCGCGAGCCGCTAGAATTACCTCGACTTCGGCTCGACCCCAGCGTGATAGATATCGATGGATTCACAGGTGAGCATATCGTGATTGAAGGATACGAGCATCATCCTCACATCGCAGCGCCAATTTCTGTGTGATGTGGTCGAATGAAACTCGCAATGATCGTAGCGATGGATGAGGATGGCTGTATCGGTCGCGGCAACGAGTTGCCATGGCGCTTGTCCAGTGACATGGCACGCTTCAAGCGCCTGACTGAGGGTGATGGATTCAACGCTGTGATAATGGGTCGGAAAACTTGGGAGTCCCTACCCACCTCCTTCCGCCCACTTCCAGAACGATTGAACATCGTAATGTCTAGAGATACGGGATGGGGGCATGAAGGGGCTGAAAACGCACTTTATCCAGGTAGGGCAATAGAGATAGCCTATGCTGACGGTTGTGATGAATGCTGGATAATTGGTGGCTCACAAATATACGAAATGTTCCT
>CAXGBP010000236.1:0-1934 GCA_964007685.1 uncultured Candidatus Poseidoniales archaeon
TCATGGCCTAATGCGTGACGTCCATCACCGTGGCCGCAGACATCACGACGTGCGATGTGCTGGTTGTAGGAGCCGGACCAGGTGGCGGCAATGCCGCACTGCACAGCGCTCGCAAGGGTCTCGATGTCATGCTGATAGAGGATCACTCGGCTATCGGAACACCCGTTCACTGCGGCGAATGCATATCCGATATCGCCTGCGATAATCTCAATCTTGAACTGCCACCACATGTCATCAGCAAACGCGTCCACGGCATTCGCGTAATCTTCCCCGACGGTACCGCGAAGAAACTCACAGAGGAGGGATATGTCCTCGAAAAGCACCTCTTCGAGCGTTGGATTGCTGACGAAGCGGTCTCAGAGGGTACCCGACTCCATCTTTCGCACAAACTCCGCAGCATGGAGAAGCAGTACGACGACTCTGGCAATTTCACCGGTTGGTTGTGCGATGGTAATGGAGACCAATTCCCAATTCAAACCAAGGTCGTAATCGACGCATCCGGCGTTGCAGGAGCCACCTCGCGCATACTCGATCTCAATCCGCGAGGGAAGGTAATCGCAGGGATGCAATACGAAATGTTGGAGGTTCCAACTGACGATTACCTCGACTTCTACATTTGGCCGGAGTACGCCGAAAAGGGCTACCTCTGGATGATTCCGAAGTGCGACGGTCGCGCAAATGTCGGTTTAGTTACAGAAGACAAGCCTCGAACCAAGAAAGCTCTCGACGAATTCATCGAAATCACCCATTTCAAAGATCTCGAACAGGTACCTCCACCTTGGAAGGATAAGGGCAATCCCGCATTCGGGGGAACCATTCCGATTTCCGGGCCTTACGAACTAACTTATGACGACGGCCTCATGTTGGTTGGTGACGCCGCTGGCTTCACCTCCCCGTTATTCGAAGGTGGCTCTCACCTTGCCCTGAAATCAGCCACCTTCGCCGCTTCAGTCGCCGCCGAGCAAATCGCATCCGGCGACCTTTCAGCAGCCAAAATGTCGCGTTATCAGAAGTTGTGGCGTGACGAGTTCCCGCCCTATGGGAAGATTTTGCAAGGGAAGTCTGCTTTGTTTGATTTGAGCGATGATGACATGTCTTTGATGGCCCGCTGTTTTCCCGACGAAATGAGCGATATGGGCCCTCATGGCAAACTCGCAGTGTGCCTTCGAATACTCTTCCGCCGCCCTAGCCTCTACACGAAGCGCATCATTCCAGCGATGCTTTCCTTCGGCTACTCGCGGGCTAAATTCTACGGTTGGTGATGAGGATTTTACCGACCGTCGGTACTTTGCTGATGTTCCTCGCGGTCGGTTCCAGTCTGCTTTGGTGCTTTACTAGACTACCCGCGGGCGAGACATTGGCTCGAGACGTGACGATGCTCGCTCAAATCGCGCCGATGATATTCTTGACTACTGCTTTCGTCTACGATCTTGAGGCACTAGATTTGGTTTCACGCTATGGTGGGGCGGAGTTACCGCTGCTGTATCGTGTGTCTGCAGTTTGGGGTGGGCGCGCTGGTCCGCTACTGTTGTGGAGCGCCCTGATGGGCGTTGTTACTTGGTTTATGTCGGGGCGCAATGCATCGAACTCAAGCGAAGTTCGGTTGATGCATGGGATGACTGCTGCAATTTTGGTGGTTGCTTGGATTCTTTCTCCTTTTGCTGCCTCAAGCGGCTGGGGTGGAACTCTCAATCCGCTTTTGCAAACGGATTTGATGGTCATCCACCCGCCGGTTGTTTTTGCTTATTATTCGCTTTGTTTGGCTGTTGCAAGTGTCGCGGTCGCTGGTCTGATTGATGGGCGCGACGCGCGGTCTGTGCACGAGGCTCAGTTGCACTGGGCTCGTGCTGGATTCCTGATGGGTGCGGTTGGAATCGGCCTTGGAGGATTGTGGGCTTACACGGTACTCGACTGGGGAGGTTACTGGGCTTGGG
>CAXGBP010000237.1:0-1928 GCA_964007685.1 uncultured Candidatus Poseidoniales archaeon
GAAACCGTAGATTACCCAATTGCTCGCGGCAAGGAGGCTCACGTTTTCCATGCGACTACCAATCAAGGTCCTGCCGCGGTGAAAATTTTTCACACGACAAATGCCGTCTTCAAGAGCCTCGCGAAATACATCGATGGCGACCCACGATTCGGTGGAATGAAGCGCCGCCATCGCGAAATCGTGAAGATTTGGGTACGCAAAGAATATCGCAATCTCAAGCGCATGCGAAAGCATGGGATTCGAGTTCCCGCACCGCGTGCAATCCTCAACAACGTCTTGGTGATGGATCTTATCGGCGATAAGGACGAACCCTCACCTCGTCTCAAGGACATCACCATCGACGATCCGATGGGAGTCTTCGATGACCTACTCGAGATTCTTGCAGTTTGCTGGCAAACCTGTGACCTCGCCCATTCGGACTTCTCTGAATACAACATTCTCTGGTACGACGGCGAGCCATGGGTCATCGATGTCGGGCAAGCCGTCGTCAGCGCGCACCCATCTTCTAACGAGTTCTTGGTGCGTGATGTCACTCGCTTAGTTCAATGGATTAACCGCCAAGGCTTCGACATCCAACTGGCTGACGCACTCCTCAGAGTACTCGAAGAACCAGTTCCAACCTATCCGTCTCTTTCGGGCGGGGATTAAAACGGAGAGGCGGGTCGCCCGCCTTCGTGGAACTGCTCGCCCGTATCCCCATGGACCGCATCGCGGTACTCATCGGAAAGGAGGGGCGGACTCGCAAAATGATCGAAAAGGCCAGTGGAAGCAGCCTTGAGATCGATTCCACAACAGGCGATGTGATGGCCGATTGGGGCGAATCAGAGGTAGATCCAATCCTCCGAATGAAGATGCCAGATGTCATCCGTGCGATAGGACGCGGCCTCGCACCCAAGCGCGCAGTCAAGCTCCTAGAAGACGAGGTATTCCTGCGTATGTACGATATCCGTGAGTGGGTAGGACGCCAACCAAACCAAACCCGCCGAATGCGCAGCCGTCTCATCGGCCGCAACGGCCGCATTCGCAGTCTCATCGAAGAGATATCCGATACAGAGATGGCCATCTATGGTTCAACAGTCCTCGTCATCGGTGACGAGGACGGTTTAGCACTTGCAACACCCGCAATCGAGAATATTCTCAACGGTTCTGAGCACGGCACCGTGCTGCATGGCCTCGAGAAGGATCGTAAGCGAATGCGAGTCAAGTCCCGCAGTCTTGAATCGTACGATACGGGCAGTGAAACCACTGACCAATTCGAGGCATTGGTCCCTGGATTGGCAGACGCGCGTCGCCGCCGCGAGCGTCGCTACAAGGGGTCCCAAGTCGACCCCGAGAATGCCGAGGAAGTATCCGAAATGCTCGAGCTCGCGGACGATGAAACAATTTCATTCGAAGAAGAGTGAGTTCCGCCACGCCTAAGCGGAGGTCCTTGCTCGACCGGCCATGAACCCGCTTGAGGAGTGGTACGATTACGAGCGAGTCATCATCCAAGCTCTGACCGTAGTCATGAGCCTCTTCTTTGCGGGAATCGCTCTCAACGAACTCTCTGTTGCGAATCCGCTGACAGATTTCGTCTACACCTACTATCTCGACCCGATTAGCGGTGAATCGACGGGTGATTCTGGCTACAACATGGTCAACACAATGACCTACGGAGTCGTTCTCGCGATGTTCGCCATCGCTCTCTCTGGTTGGCTTCGACACTTGGGCATCGATCCCTCCGACAAGACTCTCCTCGCCCTACTTCCCTTCGTCCTATGGGCCGCTTTTGGAGAGGTGGTCGAGGACGCCGAGATGTTCGGTGAGTTCTTCTCGGCTTGGTTCGTCAGTCCCGGCGTCCATTTCCAGACAGCCGGATGGGTGATCATCGCGGGCTGGGCTGGCTATGCTATTTCGTCGTCAGATTCTGATGATGAGAAGAAGAAAGA
>CAXGBP010000238.1:0-1927 GCA_964007685.1 uncultured Candidatus Poseidoniales archaeon
GGATGCCACGCCGTAATCTTCCCGACGAAGGCGCTGGCCATCACAGTCAGGGGGCTTGCCAGATACAACTTACCCGGTCCGGAGCGACCCTGATAATTACGATTAATCGCAGAGATTGTAACCTGCTCCGCATCATCGCTAATACCAGGCCCTGCCCCTATACAGGCACCACATCCAGGATCAATTAGCTTGACACCAGCGCGCTCGAACATATCGCTCCAGCCGTTCTTCTCTGACAAGCTCTTCACCGTCTTTGAGCCGAACTGGATGTAACAGTCGACACCTTCGGGAATTGCCATACCTGCTTCAAGAGCCGCTTCGGTGACTTGCGCGTAGTAGGCGAAGTCATCATCCTTACCAGCAGTGCACGAACCCGCGTAGGCGATATCTATTCTCACCTCGCCAATTTCGTCTATGTAAGCACCATTTGTAGGGTCGGAGGGGATTCCCTCGTCGGGCTTGCCGGGATGTGCGACCATTGGACGAATCTGCGTCAAGTCGATCGTATGTATTCCTCCGTGATACTCCGCCTCCTCGTCCGGCAGCACGAAGGCGCTGCGCACCTCCGCCTCACTCAGTCCTGATCTGCGATTCATTAACCAATCTACAGTGAGACTATCTGGTTCACATATCCCAGTCTTAGCACTACACTCAGTAGCCATATTGCACAGAGTAGCCCTCTCATCCATCGACAAACCGGCAAGCCCGGGACCGCCGAACTCCATGCTACGGTCAAGTGTCTCGGACTCAGCGGCATACTTCCAAAGGATATGGAGTATGACATCCTTAGCTGTGCACCCAGGGTCTAGGTTACCTACCAACTCGAAGCGTATACTTTCTGGGACTTGGACGAAGGCAAATTGATTGTGCACGAGGTTCGCGTACTCAGTCGAGCCGACACCGTAGGCCAGTGCGTTCGTAGCACCTCCCATACAGGTGTGTGAATCAGTCGCTTGAATGAAATCGCCAACATCGATGAATTCCTCTCTTGCGACTTGATGGCAGATGCCAGGGCTGACACCATCCTCAGCGGAATAATCACGCACTCCGGTGTGCTGCTGGAACACGTTCTGCATGTCTCTCAGGGTCTGAATCTTCTCTGTGAAGCGACCAAACCTCGGCACCCCGGTGGCGTACAGCAAATGGTCCTCGAAGACTGCGTACTTTGATGGATTGGGAAGCGAGTAATCGTTGCCATATTCCTGCTTAAGGAATTCGTGAACCTGTGCGGTTGTGAACTCATGCGAGTAGCCACCATCGACCTGCGAGAGCACAGCATCACCGGGCTTGACATAGCGCGCCGTGCCATTCTGACCCAGCAGTTTGTTCGCAATCATCTTCTCGACCATTGTCATTGGTCGTGGTTTGGTCTTCAACTCAGGGAGACTGATATCTCCTTCTTTGAGATTCTTCGCGAACGGCAGAATACCACCATTTTCAATAATCAATCTGGTCACCGGGTCATACTCAGAGGTGAACTCATTCAATGAGATACTCTCACCAGATTGCAGCCTCTCCAACATCCCGTAGTCGCCCATCAATTGTCCAAGGTTGATGTTGTTCCGCTCGTGAATCGGTGCGAATGACGCCGCGATAACAATCCTAATTCCAGACCAACGCTCACACTGAGCGGCAGTCTCGCGACTTGACCCAGTGCCCTTACGATGTCCAGATACTATGGCTTCAAAGCCACCGTCTAGCAATGCACGAGGTTCGAACACGCGCCTCCCCTCGTGAACTAGGCCGGCGTAGGCGTTCTCGGCTATGACTGCCGGATCGTGGTCGAAACATACCCAAGCCGGAGTCATGACATCGGTGTTGATATCATCGAGCAAATCACCGACCTTGAGATCAGTCATGCGCAAATCGAGGCCCTCGTAGAGCTGCCTGCGTATCAGTTCGAGATCCTTGGTGAGGAAGAGCACTC
>CAXGBP010000239.1:0-1923 GCA_964007685.1 uncultured Candidatus Poseidoniales archaeon
CGAGAACCATTCCAAACATTCCCATCGAAAAGAGAACGAATTCGGCGAAGAATCGGTGGTTTGAGTTGTCGTTGATCGAGTCCGTGGTCATGTAGCCAATCGCGAACCAGCAGATGAGGAAGCAGAGGAATGTAGCAACGAAGAGAAGCATGATGCTGACTGCATCGAGATATATTCCAAAGCCAATTCCACTGAACCCTGTGGTGGCGATGGACCAGCCATCGCCGTTGTATGTCAGGACATCGAACGTCAGCCAGCTGAATGGATCTCCTGATTCGACGTGTCCGTGATGGTCGAGGTAATCGTAGATCAGCCACACGGAGGCCGAGAGAGATACGCTCAGCGCACCGAGGCCGAGAATTCCTCCTTCCTTCAATTGGTTGACCCAAGTCTCATCGCCGTTCCAAATCTGGCCAGCGATGGCAATTGTTGCGAAGAATACGAGAGGAGCTGCGATGATTAACCACCAATAATCAGTGGACGACGCTCCAGTAAGGTAGAGGTAAGGAACGATTGCCAAGAATGGCACGATATAGAGGAGTCTGTCCCACTCCTGCTTTTGTTCTCCCATCATCATCACCTCAATTTCTCAGCAAGGTCGCCTCGTCGAGCGAGATTGTCTCCTGCGTGCTGTATAGCGAGAGCAGGATGGCTAGTCCGATGGCGACTTCGGCGGCTGCAATCGCAATTGCCACCGCGGTGAATACCCAACCATCGACGGAGCCGTGGTGGAGAGCGCCGGCGACGAAGTTGAGGTTGGCTGCGTTCAGCATAACCTCGATGCACATCAACACGACAATCGCATTCTTGCGGCTGAACGCCCCAACCAATCCGATTCCGAAGAGAATGACGCCGAGGCCGGCAATCCAGCTGACCTCAATCATCGTTATCACCTGACAATCGAACTGAGTCCTCTGAACCCATATCGTAGAGGAGGTTAACGAGACGCTCGTCTCGAACAAGATAGGATGCACCAATCATGGCCATCGACAAAAGAATGCCGAGCACGACGGTGACGATGGCCCAATCATCGAGGATTGAGACTGCGAATTCAAGAGTTGTTGGAGCTCCTGCAGGTGCATTTTCCCACATTGGATGCTCCATTACTTCGCGCAGGAGAACCAGAACAAAGGCGAAGACACCGAGGCGGGCGAAGATGCTGACTGCCTTCATTGGACATCACCCTCCTGAATTTGGCGGCGGGTCAGCATGACACCGAATTGAACGACGAGCATGACCGAGCCGAGATAGACGAGAATCTGGATAGCCGCCAACATCTCAGCGTGGGCCAGAACCATCACGCCGGCTACGGCGAAGAAGGTCATCATCAACGAAAGAAGTGAGTGGGCGACACGGCGCGCGTAAACACAGCCGAGTGCACCGAGGATGGCAATGAGTGCCATGATAACAAATGCAATGGCCTCGAAATCGATGTTCATCGGTTCACGCCTCCGCTTCCTTAGCAGCCTTAGCCGCCTTCTTTTCACGCTTGGTTTTCTCTTTCTTCGCGCGCTTTGCGAGTTCCATGTCGACGCGCTCCTGATGGACCGCAGGAAGGACACGAGTTCGGTCTGCGTCGAACCAAAGATCATCGCGTGAGTAACCTGACATTCCATCGTACTCGTTGGTCATGAAGAACGACTCGAACGGACATGCCTCAGCGCAAAGACCGCAGAACATGCAGCGGCCCATATCGATACGGCCGCTGACTATGTCTGTCTCGGCCGGCTTGAGCTCGCTTGTACCGATTTCTTCGATGCCCGAGCCATCCATCCAACGGACGGTTGCTGTGTCACCGGATATGTCGATCACCTCGGCGAAGTCGTATTGCTGCGGAACCGCCGAGTGCTCGTTTACGAGGTCGAATTCTTCGATCTCTTCGAAATCCTCACGAGGCTTGGCAGCGTATCCGCCGGTTTCGAA
>CAXGBP010000240.1:0-1912 GCA_964007685.1 uncultured Candidatus Poseidoniales archaeon
TGTGTCGGCTGTGGTGGGCCTGATGCTGAAGAAATGTGGGATGAGAAATTGGTTCGGCTCAGTTATTGATTCTGAGAAACCTCTCCCAAGGGCTACAATCGGCACTTACCTCGCGCGCGTACACAGGGCGCGCGCGCTACACACGCGTGGGCGTGCGCGCGTTGCATCGCTCCATCGCCACTCACGTTTATACAGGGAGTTTGTTGCCACCGCGACTCGAGGTATGCTGACGTTCGCCAGCAGCTCCTCAAAAATTAGAGAGTGGTTTAGTTGAAGTTGATGATTCTGGAATCTGGAGCCAAAGCTCGCACCATCAAGAAATATCTCGGACGTGGATGGATTGTCGATTCGTGTAATGGCCACGTACAGGATCTACCAAACCGTGGCCGCAGCAAGCAGGACAACAAGGCCATGTGGTCTTCGAAGCCAGGAGAACTTCCTAAGCCACCTTGGAGTTATACTGAGCGGGCGGAGAAGACGATGAATGCGCTATTGAAGAAAGCGCAGACAAAAAAGGTCGATGAAATCTATATCGCGACCGACCCAGACCGAGAAGGAGAATTCATCGCATGGAGATTGAAGGAAATTTTCCATGAATACCCAACCATTCATAGAGTCTCATTCAACGAAATTACAAACAACGCTGTTCAAGAAGCAATCTCTAATCCACGTGAAATCGACATGGACTTAGTCGATGCTGCAAAAGTGCGTCGATTTATGGACAGATTGGTTGGGTTCCGATGCTCGAGATTCAGCCGATCTTGGAGTCTCGCTTCAATGGGAAGAGTTCAGACCCCAACACTCGGATTCATCGTCGACCGTGAACTCGAACGAGAGGCCCACGTGCCAATTCCATACCACTCGGTACAAGTCGATTCAAATGCAGTCACATTCAAAGTTAGATTTCACGAGAAGGCTGACTCAGAGGCATGGACTGGAGATGATGGAAAACACCATCCAGACCGGACCTATGATGAAGATCTAGCACGCTCTGCTGAAGATGCTACACGCAAGGCCGGCGCAGTGACCCTCGATTCTGTAAAGGAAGGCAAAACCAACCGCCGACCGCAGCCACCATTCACAACTGAGACTATGCTTAGGGGCGCCAATGGCAGAATGGGCTGGGCGATATCACGGACCAACCGGGTGGCCACCGGACTCTATCAAGCCGGCTATATCACTTACATTCGAACAGATTCAACGAGAACAAACAAAGATGCTAGAGATAGAGTCAGGAAGGTAATCGAAAAGGAATACGGCGCGAATCATCTCGGCGCAGGTGCCCTTGGCCCAGACGCCCGCAAAGGTGCAAAGAATGTACAAGATGCTCACGAAGCAATTCGACCAACTCAACCGGAAGCGCGCACGCTTACTGGAGTCGATGCTGATCAACAAGCCCTGTATCGTTTGATTTGGGCGCGCTTCGCAGCGAGCCAAATGTCAGATTCCGTTCGCGAACGGCGAGATCTAACTGCTAGTGTCCCCGATCTAAACAAGCCCCTGTATGGTACATCTTCTTGGAGAATACACAGTGGATGGGAAGCAGTCTATTCTGATGAGAAAACTGTCATGACAAGCCCTCCTGCTGCAGGATTCGATATCGGCTCGTCATGGTCGTTCCAGAATAAAGAGGAAAACCCCCGAATGATATCAGATGAAACAAAACCACCTCGTCGATTCACAGAGAGTTCAATAATCCAAGAAATGAAGAAAGCAGATATCGGACGCCCTTCCACCTACCTCACCACTGTTGGTAAATTGGTTGACAGAGGATATGCCCTCAAGGATGGCTCTTCATTGAGTCCGACTGACGAAGGAAGGACACTCTGGACTGAAGTCGTCCCGTTCTACGGATCTGGCGACGACTCATCAGGAACTATGTCGGAGGGACTATTCACACCGAGATTTACAG
>CAXGBP010000241.1:0-1909 GCA_964007685.1 uncultured Candidatus Poseidoniales archaeon
TCGCCTCCATTGGCTCGGTCGAGTGAGTCGATGGCCATCAGCATGAGAGGGTCGTAAGCGGGAAGCGAGGTCTGCAGCTGTAGACCTTCATGGAGGATTTCGAGTAGTATGGCCATAGGAAATAGGCTGAGTTCGGGGGGAATGTCAGCCTCCTCTGGGGCTTGTACAGTCCAAGGTTCGAGGATGAGTGGAGAACCCATCTCGATAGGGCATCCACATCGCCTCGCGACATCAAAGGTCATTCCGGTGTAGCCTCGACTGACCCCCTCACCCTCGAGGTGAATCTCAACCGTTTCAGATAGTCCGGGCGAGGACAAAATCAACGCACTGAGAGGCTGACTTGAACCTGATAGGTCGACGCTCGCACCTCCGTTAATCACTCCTGAAACAGTTGTCGGCAAAGCATCGCTGCTAACTTCAACTCCCAAATCGCGCAGCACTCGAGCCAGATCGCTACTGCGCGAGCGTAGCGACTCATCACCATCCAATCTGACCGCGACACCCATCGTCGCAGCCATCGCGGTCAACACTCGAGCCGCCGTCCCAGAGTTGCCACAATCAAGGAAATTCATCGGAGTTTGCAGACCGTCAGCAGGCGGCTCAACCAACCATCCATCGGCACCCCGATGGACTCGCACGCCCATCGCTTCGAGGCAGCGAGCCATTGATTCAACATCAGCACCCGCCTCACCCTCGAAGCGCAAAAGGCATTCACTGCGCCCCTGCGCAGTAAGAGCTAACCAACGAATCATATGACTCTTCGAGGGCGGCAGAGCCCAATCGTGAGAGCCGGTCAGGGCCAACTCTGGGATGTTAAGCACGACTCCTCATCGAGGCCAGCCAATTCAACCCAACGACGCGCAAAGGAGCCGAACCGAGCTCACTCAGGCCCGAATCGCATCGCCAAAATCAGACTCGCCATCCCAAGCCTTAGCCTTTGCATCGATGACACTTGCAGCAAGAGTTTCGTCGAGCGTGCCAGACATTTTGATCAGATTGGCACGCTCAAGCAACTTCGGACTCAATCCTGGCATCAATATCGATATCGCGCGAGGCACGCGACCGGGGTAGACCTCGTTGACGTGGCGGACGATATTGGTAGTGCAGGTGTTGGTCAAAGTGTTGTACCACTCGGGTGAAGCGACCAGGTCATTGGTACGCCTCAGGTATGATTCAAGCATTCGTCGCTCGTTCCCCGCACCCAAAACTACCGCTTTGAAGAGGTGTGTGACTGAGTTTTTTCGGCATCGTGTCCGGACTCCGATGACGTCGCTTTCCTTTGCCCAGACGTAGATTAGTTCGTACTCGCGAAACAGTCCCCGGACTGGATGGTAACGCTCCCCCTTCTCTCTTCGTACTTCGATAGAACAGGCTAATCTTCGCCCATCTTTGAACTCGAATGAAAGGATGGTGTGGGCCATCTGACGGAGTTTTGGGTCGAAATATTCGAGAGTTAGCCAGATGGCTTCGACCTCTCTGAGATCGTAATCTTCGTTGATCCATCTCTTGTCGAAATCTTTGGATGTGCGCCAGTTAAAGTCGCGTAAATTGGTGATTTTCGCAATATCTCCATCAAATTCGATGGTTGCGTTGCGCTCGTTATCATTGACCCAAGAACGGTCGTTAGATGGTCGGAGTTTGTGAACTCTGATCCACACTGCGGCGAGGAATAGGAATCCCAGAATGGTAAGCACGGTCAGAACCGTGGTCAGTGTAGCCATCGCACCCACGCTTGCTGGGAGGTCACATCAAGCATGAATGCTGCTCTTGGGTGGTGTGCTACTCTCTGGCGGGCTCGTCTAGGCTTTGTGAGAGGTGGCGCGGCAGGGGAGATTTGAACTCCCGAGGTGAAACACCACTGGATTAGCAATCCAGCGCAATGGCCAGGCTATGCGACTGCCGCAGTGTT
>CAXGBP010000242.1:0-1898 GCA_964007685.1 uncultured Candidatus Poseidoniales archaeon
AAGTGGAGTGGGGTTTTCTTGGCTACGAGGCGGATGAGTCCGAATGAGCCGTCTCCACTAACGAGGTGTACTGCATCCGTCTCGACAAGCGTTTGTTTGAGGCTGGGGATTGATCGCCAGGCCTTGGTAGATTTGCGCAAATTACGGTTCAAAACCGTTGCAAGTGTCCCAGTTTCAGGGTGCCACGGGATTGCTGGTTTTAGGAGGGTGATAGAATTCTCTTGGCAGCATTTCTTGAGCTCCTTACTCGATTGTAGTGTTGCCATTGTTACATCGAAATGACGGGCGAGCGCAGGGAGGTTTCTGATGAGGTCGCGCTCGGCTCCACGCATGGCTTCAAAGGTGCCTTTGGCGACGAGAAGACTGCGCTTTTTCATCTCGACAATCATTGCTCGACATCTCCAGTTTGATTGCTATTGGTGATTCTACGATAGACTGCTAAGATATCTTTTGTGATAGCGGGCCACATGTAAGATGCAGCGGCGTTGTGGCCCGAATTGCCCCAATTCTCTCTTTCGTCTTCGCTGGATTGTGCGATTCTGCTCATCGCCATCGCCAGTGCTGCTGCGTCGCCGGGAGGAACAGAGAGTCCAGCGCCCGGTTCGGTGACGAGACGGCCGAGGTCGTTGACATCGGACATGATGGTTGGCGCTCGCATGTGCATGGCTTCAAGCATGACTGTGGGTAAACCCTCGAAGCGTGAGGGAATGACGATTCCAGTTGAGTTTTCGAGCAGCCAACGCTTCTCGCCCTCGCTGACAAGGCCAAGCCGGTGAATGTGTGAATTCTGGCTTGCGACTGCGATGCGTTCGGTGAGCCACTCACCGAGTTCGCCTTTGCCGGCGATTGCGAGGTCAAATCCGGGATTAGATTCGCTTGCGAGCAGATTCCAAGCGTCCATCAGGACATCCAATCCTTTCTGCTCGCTGAGACGGCCGATGAAAGTCAGTAGTGGCCGGCCGGTGTCGCGGCCGTCAAGCCCTCTGGGAATCTCGGCTGCATCAGAAATCGGTGAGAATCCATTCGGAATGATATCGATTGAGCCCTTCACTCCCTTCGCGCGCAGCAAACTCTCAAAGTAGCTAGTAAGCACGATGCGCGCATCGCTCGAATGCAAAGTACGCCTGCCCTGCAAAGCCCATCGCAGGCGCTTAATTCCATTAGAAATCAAACCATCTTTGACGTAATCATTGTGATAGGTAGTGACAACCGGAACACCTGCGCTGCGAGCCATTTTGAGCGACTTTCGCACAAGAACCGGCAGCGTATCGTGCAGGTGAACAACATCGAATCCATCCATCGAAAGTCCATCCAGACTTACGACAGGATCGACTCCAGCCAAGACACGACTTGGCTCTAAGCGTACCACATCGACCCCGCCTCGCGAAAAGCGCCTTGAATCGTGTGCTGGCACATCGGCGCACCAAACTGTCACTTGATGACCAAGTTTGACGAGCTCACGCCCAAGCATCTCGACGTGTTGGTCACCTCCTCCAACATGGGGCCAATACCAGACATGAACGAGGAGAACACGCAAGGGCGTCCCTCCGGTCACAACCGTGCCACCGTCTGCGTCAGCCGCAGCCATAGTTCCGCTCCTACTTCGCGTTCTGATAAACGACGCGGCACTCCCGACAGCCCTCTGAATCTCCTGCTTGGCATCTTCCTCACCCCTCAAATCAACGGCTCTGCCTCTCGATTTTGGCCGTTGAAGTCTTAGTATCACGGCTCTGGCGAGCCATGAATGAGACGAGTCATATTGGCTACGAGCGCGTCCGAGGGTGCCGAATCGTACGGTCATCTGATGATTGCTGACGCGCTCGACCGCGCGCGCGTTCCGTTCTGGACACGCGCCACAACAATTCGCAACGCTGCGGAGTTGAGTCAGGCCTTGGCTC
>CAXGBP010000243.1:0-1884 GCA_964007685.1 uncultured Candidatus Poseidoniales archaeon
CGTTCATCCTGTGAGGCGATTCCGAAAGAAGCGCTCATTCCCAACATGAGAAGGACCAGAGCGAATGCAACGAGGTCACGGGTTCTGAGGTGGAAGAACACGTTTTCCACACTAATTCAGAAGTGGTTTAATTCTTCCTCCGTGATGTAATTCAACACCGATTGACAGGAACAGGATGATGTATCGTAGGCTGAACGGTGAGCCATGGCAGGCGAATCTGGAGGCGGGGATGAGTCAAAATCAGACCAATTCGAATCCTTCCTTTCGGATAATTGCCCACCAATGGGAATCTACGAGACTCTCTACGCCTTCGCCGACTCATTCGGCAGTTTCATGGGTACTGAAGGCACTCACCCTTGGTCACAAGGCTTCCCTCTGACGACTCCTTTGGAAAAATTCGGAGGGCCGGAGTTGCCTACCAGCGTAGAGGTGACTTGGGAGGATCGCTTCTACCCAAAGGCATGGGGGCATCCAAGTTTGCGCGAGGCGGTTGTTGAGTTCTACAACTCGCGCTACGGCTCTACAATCACGCCCGAGAATGTGATGATCTTCGCGGGCGGGCGGCCAGGAATTTACACCGTGATGGCCTTCCTCAAGGAGCATGTAAAGGTCAAAATTGGAAATATCGAATGGCCGGCTTACCTCGATATTCTAACTCAAACTAATACCGAATACGACATCGTTCCTTTCAGCAAGGAGAATAATTTCCATCCGAATAATGCAGAATATTTCGACCGCGCTGGCGTTGCTGATGGCACCGCTCTGATGCCAGTAATTTCCAACCCTCAAAATCCGTCTGGACAGACGCGGTCGGGCGAGGAGTTGCGGGAATTAATCGCCATAGCCGAGCAGCCCGGAAACGGCATATTGCTCGATGAAGCCTACGAAATGTTCCACTCACCTTCAGTCAGTGGGATTGAGTTCGTGCAGGACTTGGACAATAGCAATGTGTTCATCGCCGGGGCCTGCACGAAGGGTCTGCAATCTCCCGGAATTCGCATCGGATGGATCGTCGCAAGCAAGACCAATATCGAGACAATGGCAAATTACTCGAGTTTTGGAATGGGCGGTGTCAGTCACCCATCGCAACATTATGCGGTCAAATTGCTCGAACCTGAGCGTGTCAAGAAGGCTCGGAAGGCAATCGAAGGGCACTACAATTGGCAGCGAGAGCGTTACGGCAAGGCGTTTGAGGAGATGGGCTTGGGTGTCTTTACCGGTAATGGTGGGTTCTACCACTGGCTCGAATTACCAGAAGGGATGACTAGCGCGGAGCTCAACGAGCGGCTGTTCAAGCAAGGTGCTGCGATTCTTTGCGCCTCGGATTGCGATATGGCTCGCCCTCATTCGAAGGACCCAAGTTACCAATCGCCTTACACTCGATTCTTCCGATTCTCATTCGGACCGTTGTTGCCCGAGACTTTCGAGTCAGATATGCAACTCTTCCGCGAAGTCTACGAGGAGTACAAACTCGACGCTGGTGTCGATTGCTGAGAAAATACAGCGTCGACCGTGAATTCGATTTCAATTATTTCGCGACTGCTACGCAGTCGATTTGGAAGCAGGCATGTAAATGTTGTAAGCGTGCAGAGGGGGAGTGTAGACGTGGACATTTATGAGTTCGCCATTCGTATCATTTGAAACACGGTGAATGTCGGGTTCTTCTGCCGCACAGACTTCTCCGGCCTGATATGTTCTGACCTCCGTGGGCACCGCAAGGCCCTCGTCATTCAGCTCGTAGATCGTCTCAGTAGAGACGCCTTCTGCGATGAGGAAGGCGCAGTCTGAGCCGACGTGATCGTGGATGGGAGTTTCTTGGCCTGGAGTCCAGCAAATTGCGACGAGTTCGTAGAACTCGGTTTTTTTGATGAGATTGCGCTGGTA
>CAXGBP010000244.1:0-1883 GCA_964007685.1 uncultured Candidatus Poseidoniales archaeon
GACGACCGACACATGGCCGACAGAGTATCTCTCTCGATGTTCTGGGTCTATGTTTTGGCGATTCCTTTCTATCTCTTCTTCAATGTCCGCGTGACTGGTGATCACATCCCGGCGATGGAGACGATTGCCTACGATTTGACGCCGGTGATTCACAATTGGTTCACACGAATTGATCCGTTTACGAATGGTATGCCGAGTTTGCACATCGGTTTGCCGTTTGCTGTCTGGTTGACCTACCTCCGATGGGATGAGGATGGGCGCTGGAGTCGCTTCCGATTCGCACTCGTCGCTTTCATCTTGCTGACTGGATTCACAATCTTGTATCTCGGGATTCACTGGGTTGTGGATATCATCGGCGGGGTCGTTGTCGCGACGTTAGCGGTTCGACTTTCAGATAAGACGCATGGGCCGGTCTGGCGCTTTGCCGACGAGCGTCTATTCACCCGCCGATTGGCTCGCTTAATCAACGACCCGAAGGCTTGGTTGAGGAAGGTCGGCGGGTCTCTCAGGCAGATGGTCCAGCCACTTCGCGAGCCTTCGAGCACTCAGACCGGTGCCGTAATAATCGCTATACTGATCGGCACCGGAACCGTACTTCTGTGGGATGCAACTCATCAGGACTTCCCAGTTGAAGGAGTTGAATGGCCGACTGATGCTGTTGGTTCAGGAGATTGGCTGTTAAGCGTCGAAGAGAATCAAAACGGTACTGTCGATGTGACTGCGTGGAATTCTGATGATAGGGATTCGCAGACGATATCGACTATTACCGTCGGCGAGGATGGTTGGTCCTCCATCCCGAAATTGTCTGCTTCTGAGAACGGAGTGGTGCTTTTCGATTCCTACAAGATGCAATTCTGGTCCTATCCGACCACTAGCTATGGATTCGATTCATTGTGGTCGACTGAGGAGTTGAATGCCGATTCACCGAGAATTCTTGACATTATGATGGCTGTGGATAGTAACGGCGAGGCGGTCATTGCAATCGTCTATGCTGATCAGATAGTCTACCGAGACATCTCTGGACACATCGCCGAGCACCCTGCACCCGCAGGACCATTCACAGCAGTGGCAGCATCTGGGAATCTCATCGCCTCGGCGATGACAACAGCGAACGGACCGATTCTGGATATTGTATCGCTGTCGACTCAATTGAGTCTCAACATCGAGATTACCAACACTGCTGACGAAGTAGTCGACGAACATCTCGAGGAGGTCTTCGGCATCGCTGTCGATTATGCATCTTCGGAGGTTGTTGACATCGAGATGGATGGCAATCACATCGTCGCCGTGGTCGATGTCGGACCGGTGAATCGCACCATCCTCATCGACACGATTAGCGGTTCGCAACTTCTTCTATCTGATCCGGTTTGGCCCTCATCCTCTCCAAGCATCGCTCACGGTCGAGTCGCCTTCTTGCAGATTCCTCGTTTCGACCCGACAGTCGAACCAGAGGATTTGCTGACTGCGAGGGATGTATTCCTGCATGATATCGATGAAAACCTCACCGTGCAGTTGACTATTGATGATGATGTAGATCAATCCAACCCTCAGATTCTACAATCGAATGTGGCTTGGATTGAGAGCCATAATGACGGGGGCTTCGAAATTAGGATGCACGCCCTCGAGGAGACCTTCGAACCCTATTCCTCGGTTGTCTTGCAATCGTCGATAGTTCTACTGATTCCGTTGATGATTCTCTACGCTTTTCAGAGTACTAACTCCTCTCGAGGCCGAGTTCGCCGCGACTTTGAGTGACAGTTCATCTCGACGACGACTCATTCAGCGAGCCTGAACATCTCATTGAGGCTGTGCTGCGCCCGCGCGATAACTTCCTCGTCGAGTTCGATTATCTGCGCCGGATGAGGATCGCGCAGGGCTTGCAG
>CAXGBP010000245.1:0-1878 GCA_964007685.1 uncultured Candidatus Poseidoniales archaeon
TATCTGATGCCAATCGCCGCACCGACGGACTCGGCGGACACATCTCGACTTACGCTTCTTCGGCAACCCTTTACGAGGTCGGTTTCAATCACGTTTTCCGCGGTAAGGATAGCAATGGAATCGGCGACGCTCTCTACATTCAAGGTCATGGTAGTCCGGGTATTTACGCTCGAGCATTCATCGAGGGGCGCCTTACCAGAGAGCAATTGGCAAACTTCCGTCAGGAAGCCTTCGCAGACGGGCTCTCATCTTACCCCCACCCTCGATTGATGTCCGAGTTCTGGGAGTATCCAACAGTCTCGATGGGGCTCGGCCCACTCTCTGCAGTGATGCACGCACGCTTCTGGAAGTACCTGCACAACCGTGGACTTGCAGACACCTCCGAATCTACAGTCTTCAGCTTCCTAGGCGATGGCGAGATGGATGAGCCAGAAGCAATCGCATCGATAGCCGTCGCCGGCCGCGAGAAACTCGACAATCTAATCACCATCGTCAATTGCAATCTGCAAAGACTCGATGGCCCCGTTCGTGGAAATGCAAAGATTGTGCAAGAGCTTGAAGGACTCTATCGTGGAGCCGGCTGGGACGTTTTCAAGGTCCTCTGGGATTCGAATTGGGATCGGCTCCTAGCCCAAGACGCAACAGGAGCCCTGCTCGCTCGCTTCGAATCGATTACCGATGGCGACTTCCAGCGCATGAGTATACTCGAACCAGCCGAATTCCGCGCAGAATTCTTCACAGGCAACCCCGAACTGGATGCCCTCGGAGCATCTCTTACCGATGCTCAAATCGGCCAACTGCGCCGCGGCGGCCACGATCCAATCAAAGTATGGGCCGCCTACCACGCAGCAAAACAATCCGACAAGCCAGCCGTCATACTCGCACACACCGTCAAAGGCTGGGGCATCGACTCCTTCGAAGGAAGGAATACCACCCACCAGAAGAAGAAAATGAGTCTCGAAGACCTCACGCAATACCGTGACGACCTCGGCATCCCAATCCCCGACGAGAACCTCCAAGACGACCCCTTCCACCAATTTGAGGAGGACAGCGAAGCCCTAGCATACCTGCACGCACGACGCGCTCAACTCGGAGGTTACCTGCCTGAGCGCAGAGCTCCACCGATTGAGCAAACCCTACCCGGTGAGGAGACTTACTCCGCTTTCGACGAGGGCACTCCCGAAGGCCAGAAGGTCTCCACCACCATGGCCTTCGTTCGCCTTTTGAGAAATTTGATGAAATCAGAAATTGGCGAGCGAGTGGTACCAATCATCCCAGACGAGGGTCGCACTTTCGGAATGGATCCGTTGTTCAGCGAGTTCGGAATCTACTCGTCTTCCGGTCAGAAATACACACCTGTTGACCACAAAATGCTGATGAATTACAAGGAATCGACAAGCGGCCAAATTCTCGAAGAAGGAATTTCAGAGGCCAACTCCATCGCTTCTTGGATAGCCAGTGCAACCTCATACGCTCACGCCGGAACTCCTACGCTTCCATTCTATGTGTTCTACTCGATGTTTGGATTCCAGCGGGTTAACGACCAGATTTGGCAGGCTGCTGACGCGCGATCGCGTGGCTTCTTGATGGGCGCCACAGCTGGTCGAACCACTCTCAATGGCGAGGGATTGCAGCATCAGGACGGTCACTCGCTGCTTCACGCCAGCACCGTTCCCTCCTGCCGCGCTTGGGATCCTGCCTATGCTTACGAATTGGCGACGATCATCGAGCATGGCATCGATGAGATGTGGGGGCAGGGGCAGGATGTTTTCCATTACGTTATGCTGTATAATCAGAATGAGCAACAGCCGGCAAAGCCGGCTGGGATTGATGCGGATTTGATTCGCGGCGCTTATCGGTTGAGTGAGGCCAGCGCCG
>CAXGBP010000246.1:0-1869 GCA_964007685.1 uncultured Candidatus Poseidoniales archaeon
CAGACGACATTCATTATGGTGAAGCCTGATGGAGTGCAACGAGGCCTAGTTGGCAACATCATCCAACGCTTCGAAACCAAGGGACTGCGCCTCGTTGGCCTGCGCCAGCTTACCCCTTCGATGGAACTCGCTGAGAAGCACTACGCAGTTCACTCCGAGCGCCCATTTTACCCCGGACTAATCGAATTCATCACATCCGGACCTGTAGTCGCTATGGCTTGGACTGGTGTCGATGCAATTTCAGTGGCTCGAAACGTCATCGGACCAACTAACGGCCGCGATGCTGCTCCCGGCACAATTCGCGGAGATTTCGCAATGGACATCGGTCACAACATAATCCACGGCTCAGACGGTGAGGATACCGCTGCCTTCGAATTGGGACTATGGTTCCCAGATGGCGTCGTCGAGTGGTCTCGTGACGCTGAGAGCCAAATTTACGAGTGAAACTACAACTTGACAGAGGATTGAACATGAGGTGTTTGAAATGTCTGGACGCCGCCAACCAATTGTCTCTGTTTTAGGACACGTCGATCACGGTAAGACCTCACTTCTCGACCATATTCGTGGATTGGGATCTGGTCGTCAAGCAAGCGTGATGGATCGTGAGGCTGGTGGAATAACCCAGCACATCGGCGCCACTGAAGTTCCCGCAGATTTACTGAACGAACTTTGTGGGCCGCTTCTTGGTGGGAAGTCGTTTGATTCGCCTGGACTTTTGTTCATTGATACACCAGGGCACCACTCGTTCTCAACCCTGCGCGCGCGGGGAGGTTCTCTTGCGGATGTTGCCATTCTGATGATTGACATCATGGAGGGCGTGCGGCCTCAGACTATCGAATCTATTCGGATTTTGAAGGCGGCTAAGACGCCGTTCGTTATTGCTGCAAACAAGGTTGACCGACTTCACGGTTGGCGGGCTGAGCGAGACCGTCCTATGGCTCTGGCAATGCGTGAACAAACCCGTGATACTCTGGGTTATTTTGATCAGCGTTACTGGGATTTGGTCGGTCAATTTGCTGAGCATGGCTTCAATGTCGAGCGATACGACCGAATCAAGGATTTCACCAAGGAGATTGCACTGGTGCCGATTTCTGCTCGTGAGGGCGAGGGAATCCAGGACTTGCTGGCTGTTGTAATTGGTATGGCCGAGCGCTACTTAGTCGAGCAGTTGACCGATATTGAGGGGGCGGGCGAGGGCACCGTTCTCGAGATGAAGGAGGAGCGAGGCTTAGGTAAGACTCTCGATGTTATTCTCTATCGTGGCTCGGTCAAGAAGGGTGACGAGATTGTTCTGACGACTGAAGAGGGTGGCATCTCCACTCGGGTTCGTGGCATGTTCTCTCCTCGCGGGATGTCCGAAATGCGCGATGCTGGAAACCGATGGGATTCCTCTGAAGCTGCTTTCGCTGCGGCAGGACTGAAGATTTCTGCGCCTGATATGGATGGAGTTCTGGCTGGAACAACCATGCGCGTTGTGACTACTGATGAGGAGAGGGCGGCTGCTATGTCGCTTGCGAATGCTGAGGCTGATATTTCTGTTGAATTGGCTGAGGAGGGAGTTATCATCAAGGCCGACACAGTTGGTGGATTGGAGGCTTTGGCTAAGGAATTAGGTGAGCTGGATGTGCCTATTCGTCATGCTACTATTGGCAAGGTGAATCGCCGCGATGTACGTAGTGCGGAGAACGCGGCGGACCCTCTACACCGAATCATCATGGCTTTCTCAACCGACATTCTACCTGATGCTTTGGAAGAGATTGAAAACTCAGAGAACGGAGTGAAATATCTCGGCTCCGACATCATCTACCGCATCCTCGAGGAGCGTGAGGAATGGGTCGAGGAGCGCACTCGCGAATTGGAAGAAGCCAG
>CAXGBP010000247.1:0-1866 GCA_964007685.1 uncultured Candidatus Poseidoniales archaeon
ATCAGGCTCATTGTCGAGCTTGCTTACGAGCGGCCTTACGCCTACGCAACTTCTTCTTTCGCCACTTCCAGCGTTGCTTCCCCGCCTTCTTCCACGCGCGGGAACCTCGCTTCATGCAGCGCGCCGACCTACTCGGTGTATTTGATGTAAACGGTGAGTCCCTACGGGACGGTGAGTGAGAGTTCCTTTTTCTTGGTGAGAATCCTAGCCCCAACTGTAAGTGAATGAGAGTGGTGGGCGCGCCAGGATTCGAACCCGGGTCGCCGGCTTAGAAGGCCAGCATGATATCCCCTACACCACGCGCCCATCCTATGGGCGACGCTGCCCCTTTGTGAATCCTGCACCCGCCGAGACTCCACTAAGCGCGACCTCGGCAGCAAGTGCCGGGCGCCTCATTCGGCCCCATTGTTATCGGTGCTATTGTTGAGGATACCATCGTCGAGCATGTCCTCTCGAATATCAGATTTTGAGCGACCGGTCTCCTTCGAAATCTCCTTCAACTTCTTGTTCACTCTACGCTGACCACCCACCAATTCCCTAATTCCATGGGCAATACGTAACAAGGTCTCAAGAATCGCTAGGAGAATCAGGCTGTTGACATAGGACGCAGCGAGTTCCGGGAGGTTGTGATACAACTCCTTGAACTCGCTGAATTGGACTGAGGTCGAGCCAACTAAGAATACACCGAGGACTGCAAATGGAAGCATCTTCGCGACGTCGCGCGAAAGGTCTTCGGTCCAGTACGAGAGAATCCTCACCGAGCCGACCACCGAGGTGGCGATTAGGGCGTTTCTTGAGTGGTCGTTCCCTTCGGCAAGGAGGGTGAGGATCACGGCCATAACGAGGGTCCAGAAAGCGATGAGGACTGGAATCATTAGTGCGTATTTGAGTAGCCAAATACCAGTTCGGAAAAAAGCGCGGATTCGTCCGCTCTTTGAGTGATTGTATTTGCTCAAATCGAGCGTTAAGATGTCTCTACGCGCAAGCAATCGATAGAACATGAATACGAATCCAGAATATGCTGCAATCGCGATTATAGCCATCAAAGTTGGAAAGACTTCTGTGAAGAATCCTTCAGCCCAATCAATGATTTCAGACTGTGACGGGAGCCAAGACACGAGTCTATCTTGTAGGCCACGAGTTCATGGTGATTGTGTAGGCGACATCTTGTCGCGAAAGCCTCGTAGAGGCGTTGCAAAGACATTCTCAGGCGGATTCAGGTTTCCCTTTGAATGGTCGAGCGCACTTGGGGCAGCGTTGCGGTATCGAGACTCGGCGGCGCTCCCAAGTATGCCCACACTCGCCACAGATCCACGAGCGCTCGGGCAACCCGGCTAGGACTTCTTCGCGCATGCTTCGTAGGACTGGCGATTCAGCGAGTTTTGGAGTCGGCGCGATTTCATTGACGAGCTCAGAGTGACGGTTGCCATGGTCGATGAGTCCCGCTGCGTGTAGCAATTCGTGTACGAGGGTGTGGCGGAAGAGTTTCTCGTCGGAGGTTAGGCGCGGGTGAAGGGCGACGGTGACTGGGCCGGGTGAACCTCTGAGTCTTCGACGTCTGAAGAGCTCGTGATGGTCACATTCGAATCTAGTGAAACCGAGCCTATTCTCTGTCGATTCCGCCCATTCAAGAGAGAGTTGTTTCGGTAAGTGGCGAAGGAATGGGGCTTCATCGCGCGTTAGTCGCGATGAGAGTTCCTCAAGGATCCCATCGGGCAGTCGAGGCGCCCCCTCTGGCTTTACTGAGCCTCGCCCTTCGGACATGGGCGAGCCTGCTCAGTTCTCCTTAAATGGCCGTCGCAGGTCGCCGGCTCACTGGGCGTGTGGCGCAGCTTGGAAGCGCGCTTCCTTGGCATGGAAGAGGCC
>CAXGBP010000248.1:0-1836 GCA_964007685.1 uncultured Candidatus Poseidoniales archaeon
TTCGTTCACAGAGAGGTCCTTCGAATCCTTGACTCCGAGTTCGCGTAATTCCTCGATATCTGCTGCTCGAATCGCAAGAGCTCCAACTACCAGAGGTCCAATCACGGGGCCTCTTCCAGCCTCATCGACACCGACGATCCACTCGTCACTCACGCTTCTTCGGCTGCTTCAAGGGTCTTCATCATCGCGCAAGCCGCGACCGAGTGAATCCAATCTATCATCGAAATCATCGAGATCGAGGACGATATTCTCCGGATGAATCATATCGCTTTCTTGCAATTGGTCAGCCATCTCGATGGCGTCTTGAATCGCATCTTCTGTCTGCGCCTCATCCAACACTTTGCCAGCCTTTCCGATGACAGCAGTGTCCGGCGCAGGTGCAACATCTCTCGAATGGTCGCCCGACTTTTCCATGAAGTCGGCGCGGAATGAAGCGACATCGGTCGTCGGGCTCTCAATTATCTCTGGAATTTCCTCGCCACTTTCTTCGAACCTGGCCATCCAATCGCCAACTTCCTCAACGACGACCTCAGGGTTTTGTTTGCGATAGTAATCACGGTCAGCCTCGATTCTATGACGAATCGCCATAGTAACGGCAACCATACCCACGAGGCTGACGGTTAGAATCAGAATCGTCTGCAACCAGCGCTGCAAGAACTTGCTGAACGCCGATGGCTCATCAGGCTCAACCGGCGCAGTCGGCTCGGCACCATCAATCGCAGCAGTGTGCTCAATAACATGGATTACAGATGGGTCTCGGACCGAACGGACCTCAACAGTGAGAACCGCATCGGCTGCGATTGGGACCTCCTCAGGAACCTCCATCCAGACCTCGAAGATGACGGTCCCGTCAATCGGGATATCCAGAATCTCGAAGGAGCGAGCATCGCCATTCGTTGTGTGGCTGTCTGAACCCTCTGGAGCGACGACCCCAAATGCAGTGAAATCGGTGCATTCGAGACTGACAACTAATCCATCGGGACTATTTCCAATATTGCGCATTTCCCAGAATCCAGTGAGGCGATCATCGACTACTTCTGCATCTGCTCGAACCACCTCCCAAGCGTGTACTGCGGCAATACTGACTTCGAATGACACCTCTGCAGGAACCCAACCATCAACCTCCACTTCGATGGTTACTTCACCGCTCAAACCAGCCGTCAGACCGACCGCGGTCCAAGCGGTGACATCGATTCCGTGAACCCTCTGCCCAGGTCCGAGGAATCTCGTGTAGTCAGAGATGTTGACGACCAGCCAATCGGGCTGGTCTACCACACTGAGATTGAAGAGGAATGCGGCATCACCTGTATTTTCGATGAATAGCTCGACGAGGCACCAGTCGCCTGGGTTAACATCGAACAGACAATCCACGTTCGTCAGTCCTAGATCACCACCCGAACGTGGGACGATACTAATCGACTGATTCAGCCGCTGGACCTCCTGAACTCCATCAGCCCAAACTTGGATCATCATGTCCAGCCGGCCTGCGGTGCGGATAGGCGATTCGACTTGCATCCGCACCGTCGCGCTTTCGCCGGGTGCCATGTCCTCTAGGCCGGCGCGGTCGTAGACGATAGCCGTCCATCCATCATGGGCGAAGGAGTGGTCCGGTGTTGCAACCGGGGAGTCATTCTCATCGACAGCGGCGATATTGATGCCGAGTGAATTGCGCGAGTTTCCTATGTTGCGCAGGACGAATTCGAGGTCGACGATTCCACCGGGGTCAATCGATGCGCTTCCGCCGCCTTCGATGATTTCCATTCCTTTCCATTCGCCGTAGCGCATCGAAAAATTCCACCAATCCTCATTGCCGGTATGGTCGCCGACCAAACTGAC
>CAXGBP010000249.1:0-1835 GCA_964007685.1 uncultured Candidatus Poseidoniales archaeon
TTCCCTCAGCAACAATACAGGCCTTGAGGGAGGAGCCCATTCGAATCAGCTCGTGCTCACCGACAGTGGCCGCGAAAGATTCGTCCTTCTCGCCGCGGTGCGAACCGCTGGCGACCAATTTTACCAATCCATCACTAGCTCGAGCCAGCATCGGACCGGTACCGTCTCGACCTCTTCGTTCCGAAGCGTGTAAGGCCCCCCCGAACCAAGTTGTATCTGTGGCCGGAGCGTGAACCACACCGAAAAGTGGCGTCCATCGCGCACCATCTCGGCGCATCAGCGCGATGTTGACTGTAAACATACCATTTCTCTTGATGAATTCCTTTGTTCCATCGAGTGGATCGACTAGCCAGCAAGTCTTGCTCAACTGTGGGTCGCCGACTCGCCCTTCCTCTGACACTATCGGTGTGGAATCAATTGCCTGCAAGCCTGCAACAATGACCTCGTGGGCTGCCAAATCAGCCTTAGTCAGTGGAGAATCATCGCCCTTCCGCGTGACTTCGATCGCTTCCGCAGAATCGTAAATCTCCATGATTGCCTCGCCCGCGAGAATGGCGATATCAACGATTGCTTCGGGGTCCAGAAGGCTCCCTCCAATCAGAAGTCCTGCAATTCGTCGGCCCCGGCCTCGAGTTTAGCACGAGCCTCTGTCGAAAGGTGTTGCAAGAAAGGGTCCTCTTCGCCAACGATGCCCTTCAACGAGGACATCGAACGCATCCAGATTTCTTGTTCGGAATTCCATTCAAGCCAGCGGTCGACAAAATCGCAATGTCGCTGCACGTCCTCATCGTCCTCTGAGACCTTGCGGAGAATTGTATTCGTCTGTGACAGTATCATCCCAAGTGGAGCATTCAGTTTGTAGGTAGTGAACGGGTTGCGCTCTTGAACAACCGTAAGATGTTCTCGCCAAAGCCCGAAAGAGACGTCGTAAAACCACCCAATTGCAAGCACGATCAATAGGACGGTGCCGCCGATGCTAAGGAGACCAAGATAGGTAGGAGGTACGCCCAAAACGGAGTCCATTGCTTCGAATCGCCAACTGACTAAGGGCCATACAAGGAGGGTGAGGGTGGTGCACCAGAAGCCCATCGAGATGAGGGTCTGACTCTGTTGGATGCGCCAGTATTGACGCATGACTGCCTTCTTCAACACAAATTATGCTCCTCGCCTTCCTCTTTCACGGTTGCGCACACTCGTCGCGCTCGACGGGGGTTCCTACGCCAATGTTCCATTGCCATATCTCAAGGCAAACGAAAGGGGTGTTGATTGGCACTCCGTGTTTCAATGTGAGATGATTAATTTGGAGTCAATGTGTGATTCGAGGTCCGCTAAGAACTCGATTTCTTCCGCGAATGCGGCTTCTAAATCAATTCGGAGTTCTTCACTCAAAGTTGGTCTCGATGCTGCCTTGGCTTTGAATCCAGGGCGGCGCAATGGGTCGAATATCGCCTTACGTAAACGATGGGATGGAAGTAAGATTTTAGCAAGGGTGATGAGGAATTTCGGCGGGCGGCGGAGAAATTTTGCCCAACCAGATGGATTCATGTCGCCACCCTCATTTTGACGAGGGAGTTTCGTATCCTCTGGTAATGGTTCCAAGTCAAGCCAAGTGAGGATGTCGTTGAGGGTGGCTATTGGGTCGTTCTTGATTGAGGATAGTGGAACGACTCGGACTCGGTCGCCGAGTGATTCTGCCCACTTGATTGTGAGTTGCTTTAGTCGGGGGAATGCGAGGAAGCTCCAGGTTTGTGGATCGTCGGCACTCGGCTGGAAATTTCTGGCCGCTGCCAAATCAAGCATATCGGCTTGGCTGACATTGTAATCCACCAGTCTTT
>CAXGBP010000250.1:0-1828 GCA_964007685.1 uncultured Candidatus Poseidoniales archaeon
CTTGTGGCAATCTCAAAATCTTCCTGCCAGCGCTCGGGAATTTCTGAGTCGGCCGGATAGACGACTTCGAGGATTCCGGCCTGTATCAGTGAGCGAGCGCAACGCGAGCAAGGTGGCCAAGTGACGTACGCAGTGCAGTCCTTCAGCGAGATACCAATCCGCGCCGCGTGCATGATGGCATTCTCCTCGGCGTGGCAAATCATCGGATATTTCTTCTCGCGATTGTTCAGCCGCTCCACCGTATCCTCGATTCCACGCGGGAATCCGTTGAATCCTGTAGAGCGCACCTCACGGTCCTCGCCAACCACTACGCATCCTACCTTGGTCGAGGGATCCTTCGACCAATCAGAAATATGCTTGGCGAGACCAAGAAATCGTGTATCCCATTTTGCACTCATGATTTCACCTCAGGGTCGGCCACCCGGTGGGTCGTTATCTCGATTCGCCTCAGAGCGGTTCGGATCATACCCCTCCCAGACCTCTGGATTCTGGTAGCAATCAGGATCGTCTTGGTCGGCCTGACCACCTTTGTCATTGTCGATTCCATCACCGCAGTTGCCCGACCCACGCTCGCCATCGGACAAGAGCGCTTCAGGACCGCCTTTCATCATCACAGCAATCATCAATCCTGCAAGGACCAAGATGAGGATGATTAGGATGACTTTGGAGCTCGTGTCTTTCGACTCGACGGTGACTTTTACTTCCACCTTGTCGTCACTCTTGGAGGTCATGCGCAGCACCCGAAGTGGGTCATCCCTTTTGACTCTCAATGAACGCTCAACTCGTCACGAAGGTCGAGTCCATTGTTCTCGCACCAATGCTTGAGGATGTCTCCAATGAGGTAAATGCTGCCCATCACGACCAACTGCACACCGGCTTGTTGAGCCATTATTTGCGCCCATTCAAAGGCCCGAATTGGGTCGTCGATTAGCAGAGGGGGGTCGAGCCTGTTTGAGCAAATTGTAGCGGCAAGGTCCGCGGGTTCGATGGCGGGTAAACGACCCGACGTCGGCTTGCTCACAACGATGTGACGGAAAGTTGGAGAATGGTATAATTCCGAGGCTAAGGATGATGTCGCTTGCAGGATATCGTCCTTCTGCGACATCCCGATGAGGAAGACGCATGGTTCTTGGATTCGAGATAATTCCGCGTCAAAACCCTCGTCATTGTGGGCCGCGCTGAATTTTACTAGATATTGCATATTGGTTGGTTTCCATCCTGGTGAACGCCCCGGCCATCTGCACTCAGCTTGATTCGGGCCCCAATTCATCAACAAGGAAACCATGATCGATAGTTCTCTCCAAGTTTCCCAAGGTGATTCGAATGGATTCTTCTGATGCATGTAGAAATCATCGCCTGCAATCTCAGATATGACAGCGGCTACTTCTGGGTCGTCCGGCTCAAGAGCGATGAGCGGTACGCCGGGACGATATATGCCGGCTTTCTCACGAGCGATTTCGGGCAGGGTCTCTCCAAGAACCTCTGTATGATCGAGCGAAATCGTCGTGATGATGCATAGATCGGCATCGACGAGGCAAGTTGCATCGCCTCGCCCACCGAGTCCAGTCTCAATGATGGCGCGCTCGATGCCGGCCTCGGCAAAATGTAGCATGGCGGCGATGAAAGTGACCTCGTAGAATGTCGGTTCGAGAATATCTCCTTCACTCGCCGCCGACTGAATCGCCTCGACATGTCTGTCGAAGTCGGCCGAGTCTATCGGCCGACCATCGACTCTGATTCGCTCCTCGACCATGACGAGGTGTGGTGTCGTGAACAAGCCAACGCGCAGACCCGCTGCTGCTGCGTTGGCCGAAAGTTGGACGCAGAG
>CAXGBP010000251.1:0-1817 GCA_964007685.1 uncultured Candidatus Poseidoniales archaeon
GTCCAAAGGAAAATCAGAATCAAGAGGTACCACGGCATCCAACTGCCGAGGTCGAAGATCGAAGCCGCGAGGGCTTCGGCACTGGCGGTATCGAGCGATAGTTCGCCAACCGCCACCGCCCAACCGATTACCGGCGGCGTTGCCCCAGCCAAGCCGCCGATGACGATATTTTGCACAGAACTCCGCTTCAGCCACATAGAGTAAACGAAGACGTAGAACAGAATACTGAACGCCGCCCAGAAAGCAGCAACCTCGTTACCGAATTGAACGAACCATGCCACACCGGCGACTGATATCAATACTCCAAAGGCAAGTGCTGCATTAGCACTAATTTCCCCTGTTGGAATTGGTCTATTAGCCGTCCGAGCCATGAGTGGGTCGATATCTCTATCGTACCACATATTGATCGAATTCGCTCCGCCGGCGGTCAGATATCCACCGACAAAGACGACCGCCATAGTCCGACCCGAATCACCCCAATTCATCCCAGAAAACCCACCAGCCGCCAGAAAGTCGTGGCATAGAACGGCACAAAGAGCGGTCACCTGTAGCAGCACTACGACTCCTGGTTTAGTGAGAGTCAGCCAGGCACGTGCCCCGGTCGTAGGCTCTCTCATGGTCACGCCCTTTGGGCGTGAGTCCTTCAATACAACTCATCAGAAGAGTGTCCAAACCCAATCCTTGCAGAGGTCAGTTGAGGGCCTCTGGAGGGGATTCATGGAGAGCGAGTGTGGATGTGGCAAGCCAAGCGGTAGCGAGGGTTAGGAAGACCAGCGAGCCATTCAGAAGATGGACCAGAGAGAGGGTTTGTTGGAACGACTCAGTGTCCGGCGCCCAAGACAAAACGTAGAGTGCGCCGATGAGCAAATTCAGCAGAAAAAGTCCAGCAGCAGTCCAGATCCAATTACGCAGAATCAGGCCGTGTTGGTGCTCCTTGTGTTCCTTCCAGATGAACCACGCCGCGGTGAGTAGAGCGATTCCGACCACGGCGACAATCCATCGATGGATGACTTGAGATTGGTTGATAATATCGACGATTTCAGGGAATAATTGCCCGTGGCACAATGGCCAAGCATCGTGGCTACCGACTCCACATACCGTGTCTGCACCTGGTGTTGTGGCGACGAAAACTCCCGCGAAGAGGGCGGTGAAGGAGCCGAGTCCAAGCCAAGCGATTCGCTTGTTCCAGCGCGAGGCGAGGATAGGGTCAAATTTCAGCCAATCTGGAGTTTGACCTGAGTCTCTATTGAGGCAAAGCCAGAGCCAAACGAGTGCAAGTTCGAAGGCGAGGGCACTGGCAAGATGGAGAGCGACGCTCCAGTGTTCATTGTCGAGCTCGACTGTTAGCCAGCCGAGTGCGCCTTGCCAGATGATTAGGCCGACCGCGAGACTTGAACCGAAGTGGGTTGACGTGCTCGAATCCTCGTCTCTGCGGATGAGTAACCAATTGAGCAGAACAAGAGGACCGAGGATGGCTCCGGCGAGCAGCCGGTGGGACCACTCTGTGAAGATCTCGAAAGTGGTGTAACGGTGGTGCTCGCCGCGAGAATCGATTTCATCGGGATTCGCTTGCCACCAGGCTTCCTGCTCTTCGGGGCTGACATCGAAAGACCACGAATCGAAGCAGGTTGGCCAGTCAGGGCAGGATTCACCGGCTTCTGAGACTCGGACGAGACCTCCGACGGCGATGACAAGGAATGTTAGTACGATGAGTGCGGCCGTCAGACGTTTCGTATTGAGACGGTCAAGCATTGCTCATCCCCCCATCGGAGCGACGGCGAGCGCCGGGAGCCTCACTCATCCTTGATGTGAGGGTC
>CAXGBP010000252.1:0-1813 GCA_964007685.1 uncultured Candidatus Poseidoniales archaeon
TTGAATCCATCAGGACGTCAGACCAGCAAAGAAACTCAATTTTCCTGGCCGAAGACAGGGAGTAGTGACGCATCAATCATTTGACCAACGAGACCACTGGCCTGTTTGCTTATTGAAGCGCAGTCCAGCCTTCTTCATCCACTTGTTGAACTTCGTTGCACCAGCGCCGGTCGCGAGGATGAAGTCCTCGCGGTGTTCCTGAGCCTGGATGTATCCCTTGGCAGCGAGTGTCTGGTCAATCCATTCGTCGATGCTCATCAGGCCGCCTGTCATATCGCTCGCTTCGACCACCGCAGCCATCTCTTCAGCAGATGCACCGGTCGCTTCAAGATCCTTGATCAACAAATCCTTGATTGTCTCAGCGGATTTCTTCTTCGGAGGACGGAATTTCTTGTCGCGAGGTTTCTTCTTCGGGTCGATTTTGATTCGAGAACCGTTGCTCATGTGCTCATCGACGTAAACCGACATAGGCGAGTGGAACTCCTCCTCGCACTCCCAGCAAACGAATGAGAAATCGGCAGGATCCTCGACGACATTAGATCCACGTGGGTCCATTTCCTCCCCACACTCTGGGCAGGCGTATAGGCATAGAATCGGTGCAATCTTGCGGCGGAAGTCGACGATGTCTTGCGGTGTGCCGACCAGTTCGAGCATTTCGTGGTCGCGTGCCGCTTCGAGGCCGCGAGTCTCAAGTTGGTCTCGAAGTTTCGTTCGCTGCTCGCGCTTCGATTCATCATCGAATGAATTTTCCAGTTTGACGATGAGTTCGATTGTTTTACCAAGGCGATTCATCACCAATTTCTTGGAACGAAAAGCCTCGACTTTGGCGATTCGCAGCTCTTCCTTTTTCTCGTTGAGCTCAGAGATGATATCCTTCTGCTCACGCTTGAATCGCTGCTCCTCGATTTTGTCGACTTTTTTCGCCTTATCCTTAGAGAGAACATCTGTGAGGTAACGCTGTTTAGAGGCAGCACGAGGGCCAGATTTGACCGCTTCGAGAACCGACTTTGCAATCTCCTTCTTGAGGCCATAGTTGTTGCGAAGTTTTTCCTCGTCGAGCTTTTTGAGGTCACCGACCTTGAGTCCAGAATTAGCAAGAACCTGCGCGGTCGTCTCGTCGATACCCCTACGCAAAAGCGCCAGATAAGTGTCTTTCTTGGCCATCGAACCAACTCCCTTTTTCGCAGTGTCCCCACACGCTGCGCTGTTCCGGCCGAACCAGCAGGGGGCTTTGAAGGCGTGGTTCTCCGGTGCTCCCGATGGCTCTACTCAGCGCTTATCTCGGTAATCAAGACGGCCCAGTCATTTGAGCTGAGATTCTCGGGTCGAAGGTCGAGGGTTTCAGCGGGCAATGCATCGATTGCCACGTGCCAACGAGCGCGATGCCAACCGGGAATTCTGTTGAGTCGCTTCGGTGGGCGTTTGAGGAGGGTACGGAGTTTACGTCGACGGTTGGCGAAGCATTCTGTGATGACCATGCGGAATAGTCGGCGATCGAATGCTTCGGCCAACTCACGCTGAATCGGGGTGAGATTCGTTAGGCGCGAGTGGACCCTCGGTGCGGGACTGAACGAATGAGACGGTACTCGCTGGTCGAGTTCGACCTCGAAATCTAACCAGAGAGAGTGCCCGAGGGGGCCACGACTAGCATGGCCCGCGTTCATCGCCATGCGTTCTGCAAACTCTTCTTGGACCAGCAAGGCGATGCCATTCAGATTGTGCTGCGCGTGATGCTTCTGTATTCTATCTAATACTGGGCTGGAGATTTGGTATGGAAGATTGGCCACGATGTGGGTCAAATCATTTGGCCAAT
>CAXGBP010000253.1:0-1811 GCA_964007685.1 uncultured Candidatus Poseidoniales archaeon
GTCCAACGGACGTCAATCAATTTGGTACGGCGCTGCAAGCGCTCAACCTCGGCATCGGCGATTGTTGTACCTTCTACTGGATCGTAGATATTCGGGCGGAGATCCTCAACGATGTCTCCGCGCCGGAATAAATCGACAAAGATAGATTGAGTAACCGCTCGATATTCATCCGAATCTGTAAGATATTCTTTATCAAAATCGCAAGAAAGACCTACTCGTGCCGCTGTCTCCCTCATCGCTTGGGTATATTCCTCGATAGTAGATTCACACAAATCGAGGAATTCGGCTCGATCAAAAGTCTTCATCTTCCGTCCAGTATTCCTCTCAACGGTGAACTCGATATTGATCCCATTACGATCTACTCCCCATGGAAAGAATACTTCTTTGCCGAGTAATCGCTGACTCCGAGCAATTACGTCAATCATAGAATACTGTGCAACAGCACCAATATGCCAAGTTCCACTTGGATAAGGAGGAGGGGTGTCAACAACGAAGATTTCCTTGCCAGAATTAGGTTTGAAGCTGTAACGGCGATTGTAGACCTCACGGTCAGCATAATGCTCTGATTGAATCCTCTTTTCGAGGTCAATCGACCAACGCTTCTCCTCAATGGTGGGACCGCCCATCTCCTTTACCCCTCCTAGGACAGCCATCGCTGCGACAACTTGTTCTTGACCGTTCCCGCAGTGTCGGGAAGCATGCTGTATTTTCACTCTAAGAGGGACCCGATGCCGTCGGGTTCAAGCACTGCCCGTTGAGACGGCATCGACGAACAGGAGCGTGAGCCAGTTGGATGAACGAGGGGGGAAGCGAAATATCGCCTCGAGAGTTGCGCGGCGAGCCAGCGACAAAGCCGGCGAAGTATTCTCCTCAGTAGATGTTGGAGGGAAGGATATCGGAGGCCTCGGGCGTCGAGCTCGGAATCAATTCCGACGAGCCTCCGCCAACCTCAATTTTACAAATATTCTAACCAAATTTCCTGTAGTTACCGTGGTGCTTTGTCTTATCGTAACTGGCTTCTTTTCCTGGGAGTCGGGTATCGTAGATTGTCGTGACGATTTTTGTCCAATCGAAGGGAAGTCTTCGATGAATGTCAACGGTGATTTGGAAGTCTATCTACCGCAAGGTTCTGAAGTATCAGAATTATTGTCGAGAGTCGAAGAAGATTGGACTACGAATGTCATGGTTATCTATGTTGAATCGGAAAATTCCAACATTACTAATAAATCAGTATTAGAAGAGATAGAAAAAGTCGAGAAGAAATTGAATCCTGCGGAGAATGACGGTGGAGAAGACAATGTCATCTATGTTCTTTCAATTTCTACTGTGATTAAAGAAGTGAATTCCTCGGCGGGGCGGGTTGTCAAATCATTCTTCTCGGGTGTAGCACAAGCAGTCGGTTCAGAAGAACTCTCTGAGCAACTCAACGAGTCTATCGATCAGAACGAGGATCTACTCGGTAATTACGCAATTCCCGATGAGCAAGAAAGAATCGACCAAATCCTGCAAGAGATGCCAGCCAATGCACTCTCTAAGCTTGTTAGAGATGTTGGAAGAGATGCGGATGGTGATGGCATCAAAGAAGCTGAGAAGGCATTCTATTGGAATCGAGCCGTGATAATCATCGGAATCAGTGATGACCTTGGCAATACGACGATTTCTGAGTTAATTGAGGGGACTCAGAATGAAATCGATAAACTCGGGGTAGAGAATAATTGGGAAGATTCGAAGCTGACGATGACTCTTACTGGCCCGGTCCCTATTACCAACGCAGTCACTGAAGAATCATTCAACCTATTCTGGACGGTTTT
>CAXGBP010000254.1:0-1804 GCA_964007685.1 uncultured Candidatus Poseidoniales archaeon
GCGGGAAAGCCGCTGTCATCGAGTGTGTGAAAGCGTGTAATTCAGGGTGCTGATGACTTGCGAGGGTGCGTACCATGCCGTAATTCCCTATTTGTTTCTTGACTCGAGCGAGGTCGCGGCGACGGTGCCACATCACCGCGGTTCGGTCGGTCCACAACTTGTGTCCAGCCGAGCGAATACGATGGTCGAGAATGACATCCTCGGCGCCGATCGAACCTTCGTCGAAGCCGCCGACCTCCTCGAGGACCGAGCGGCGATATGCTGAATTCACGCCGGGCAATTGAGTGACTTCCGAGAGTTCCGAATCGCCAACGTTCCCATAATTGGTGCCAGTGGTGTAGATAGTCGAACAGAATGCGACATCTATGACTCGCTGCCACAGTGTCGATTCTTCAGGGGGAGCGAAGTTAGGCCCGCCTACTCCTGCAACATCCTCTCGTTCGAACCATCGAACCAGATTCGCAACCCAATCTTCCGGTACAATGACATCGTCATCGGTGAATAGGATAAGTTCTGACTCGGTCGCCTGAAGAGCCACATTGCAAGCGTCAGCGCGCGTGCGCGAGCCAGCATCGTCGACAAAGCGCATGCCAGCGGCCTCGGCCGCTGACTTCCCAGGATCATTTCCAGGTCCTACAACCACGATCTCGAGAGGTCCTCCGTAGGTTTGGGAGCCTAAGCCATCGAGGACGATGGCCAACTCATCGGCATTCCGAACGCTCGGAATAATCACGCATACACTTGGCTCGGCCACACTCCGCCGTAGCCGACTCCCATTTCAACGGCTCTCACCAAATGTCACAGAGAATTGACATCAAGGATCGTTACTGACTCGGGGCGCGAGGAAGTAAGTCCAAGCTGCGCCGCCATCGTTTGAGTTCCACGAAAGTCTCAGAGGATACCTGTCTTGGAACTCGACCGTTACCTCCTCGGTCAGCCCGCTCGCCAACTTGCGGCTAAGGGGGTCGAGGAATTGCAATGAATAGGTCGAATGCGTCGGCTTCGGCGCAACCAATTCCGACATCTCTCCAGCGTCGAAGCGGACATTGACTCCTTCTCCAGCCTCCACAGTCACTGAGACAGTCATCTGATTCTTGTCGAGGCTAAGATCGACCAGTTCTCCGACGAACTTCGCCGCGCGCAGTGCTCGCGACAGTCTCTCAGCACTCAGAGTCGCCTTGCAATCGAAATCGAGTTCAGGCTGGCGTGGCTCATTGATCGAACCTGTGTCGAGCCCACGCAGAATGCGGTGAACCTCGCCGACTCGTACATTGATTGCGCCAGTCGCACCATCGTAATCCAACTCGACCAAATCATTAGGGCCGGCGAGGGTCAAAAGATCGCGAAGTTTTCCAAGTTCGAGCCCAATCTCGACGGGCTCGACTTCGTAAGTCTCGAAGCAGGCATCTGCTACCGTCACCGATAGTAGTGCCACGTGGGAGCCATCGACAACGGTCGTGCTCAAACCATTCTCACCCCAAGTGAGTTTTGCTTCCTCGGTCAGCACCGAGAGTAAATCGACGATCTCTCGCATGAGTTGCTGTTTGGCAGTTACACGAAGCATTCCAATACCTACTTTCCTTCCCTCCAACGGGGGGTTCTTCATGCTTCTGTAATGAGTCTCCAGACTATATCAATCCGCTACGACCCACTATGTGGGTCGATCATTGATATTCGCGGAACTTGTGCCCACATCCTTCACACGTGCAAATCTTAGTCTCCGGCTCATCGCTCGAACGAGTCTGCATAAGCACGATGAAAATTCGATCTTCATCGCATTTCGGGCAGAGATAATCGCCGACCC
>CAXGBP010000255.1:0-1801 GCA_964007685.1 uncultured Candidatus Poseidoniales archaeon
CGCCGGCAACCGGTTGCAGTGTGACTTGATCCATGCCGGAGCAAATCTCGAGCATTTCCTGCATCTCATAGAAAATCGAGAGTAGTCCCTGAATCTGATGCTCGGGCTGGAGTGGGTGGATGCGGTCGATACCAGGGAGCTGGGCGATTCTCTCGTTGACACGAGGATTATGCTTCATCGTGCACGAACCGAGCGGATAGAATCCGGTATCGATACCGAAATTGCGCTGCGAGAGCCAAGTATAGTGACGGACAAGTTCGGGCTCGCTGGCGCGTGGCCAGCGAGGTAGGCGGGTCCTGCGCAGGCTTGCAGGGACTGTGTCTCCAGCCTCCTCCAAAATCGGTGCGGGCTGAGACCATCCGGTGCCAGCGGCACCGTTGAATTGGTAGATGTCGCTCAAGCGCTCACCTCCGAAACCCATGAGGATAGAGCGGCGACGAGCGCATCAATGTCCGTCTGACTAGTCCGCTCATCGCAACCAATCAGTAGACAGGAGGACATGAAATCCCACCACTCACCCATTGCCAGGCCACCGAGCACACCAGCTCGGTCCATGTGTGCTACAGCTTCACCCGCATCTCCTGGCAGTTTGACAGCGAACTCCCGGAAGTTAGGGGTTTCTGGGTCCACCAATTCGACTCCCGGTATCGCGCACACTGCTCGCTTGGTCGCTTCAGTTGCTGCTGCGACACGAAGCGCCAGCCTCTCCAGACCCTCGGGGCCTAGCAAAGCCATGTGCATCGCACCCATCAGAGCAATGAGCGTCTCATTAGAACAAATATTCGAGGTCGCGCGATGACGACGAATGTGCTGCTCGCGCGTAGATAGAGTCAATGTGAAAGCATCCAAACCATCCTCATCAACAGTCTTGCCAACAATTCGGCCGGGCATCTGTCGTAGGTATTCCTTAGCGCATGCGAACAATCCGTAAATCGGCCCACCAGCAGTTGGACCAATCCCGAAGGGCTGACCCTCGCCAACGACGATATCTGCTCCATAATTACCAGGTGCCTCGACTATGCCGAGAGAGACCGCATCGACTCCGACTATCAGAGCGGTTTGCTCACCAATTATCTCCTTTAATTGAGCAATACCCGTATCCAACTCACCGAATGCATTCGGCTGCTCGACATATACAGCACAGGCTCCTGCCGCTGCAGAGGCGGCATCGAGATCGATGCGCCCGTCCATCTTATGCTCAAGGATGCGCAGTTCAATTCCACCGCCCTGCGTGTAATTCTCAATCACCGACAGCCGGTGAGGAGGAACGAATTGCGAGACGTAGACAACACCCTTCTGGGTAGCCTTGCGAGTCTTCACCCGAATAGCACAAGTGATTGCCTCAGCAGCAGCCGTACTCGCATCATACATCGAAACGTTAGCAACTGGTAAACCGACAAGCTCGGAAACCATCGTCTGAAACTCCCACATCGCCTGCAGCATACCCTGAGAAACCTCTGGCTGGTAAGGAGTGTAAGAAGTGAGGAACTCCCCGCGCGTAGCCAGCATACCGACCATCGTCGGAACGAAGTTTCGAGCCAAGCCCGCTGCAAGAAAAGATGGGCGCGAGTCCAAATCGATATTCGCGCCAAGCAAACGCTGAGCATCGGCCCAGATTTCCTCCTCTGACTGCGGGCCACGCAGCGGAAGTCCGCCCGTCCGACGCACACCATCAGGTATGTCCGAGAACAAGTCATTGATTGTCTCAAACCCCATTGCAGAGAGCATCTCCTGCTCCCTTCCAAGATTTGGTAATTGGTCCATCCGCGAGCCCCTCATGCCCAAAGGCAGAACTGCTGTA
>CAXGBP010000256.1:0-1792 GCA_964007685.1 uncultured Candidatus Poseidoniales archaeon
AGTTTAGCGGCGATATCGCCAAGGCAATCGCCGCCGGCGCGGACTGCGTAATGGTCGGAAGCGTCCTCGCCGGAACTGACGAAGCACCCGGAGAAGCCATTCTCTACCAAGGGCGCTCATACAAGGTGTACCGTGGCATGGGAAGTGTAGGAGCCATGAGCAAGGGAGCACATGACAGGTATTTCCAATCAGAGCAGGGTGACACAAGCAAGTATGTTCCAGAAGGCATCGAAGGGCGAGTCCCCGCACGAGGCCCAGTCGAACACGTCTTGCACCAACTCGTCGGCGGCCTCCGATCGTCTATGGGCTACACCGGAAACGGCGACATCGCAGCTATGCGTGAGAATTGCCAATTCGTCAAGATAACCAACGCGGGTCTCTCCGAATCCCATGTACACGATGTCGAGATTACCCGTGAAGCGCCGAACTATCGCAGATGAAATTCTCAATTTCAAGCAGCTTCAATTGTATAGTCAAGAGTAATTAGTTCAACCAAATACTCGACCTCTTCACCATCATCTGTGTGTGAGCAACCAACTCCTCCACCGGTGTCAACTACTACGGTAAGATCTAGAGAGTAAGCGCCCAAACCAGCATCTCCTACGTCTAGTCCATTGTTGATATCTGATTTCGATACACCGCTAACGTTGCCAGTCATCGATGCATTATACCACTCAACTACCACTAGATGTGAAGAAGGTCCTGAACCTGAGTTCTGACCGCTTGCTGAAGTGTTGTGGTCGTTGTGGACCATTGTTCCTGTTATGGTGTCTGGATCGGGATTAGAAGCACCAGGTAAGTTACACCCTAAACCAGCACTGGTTTCATCTTCTGAATAGGTCAGAGTTACTCTGACCCCGACGATATTGAGATCATCAGCATCGCCTACAGAATCAGTGTGCATATCGATGGTCAAGTTCTCTCCATCATTCACATACTCGATACCATCTGCCAATTGCTCGCTTGAGAAACTCGCATCAACAAGCCAATCACCCGGTGGACCTCCGCCTGATTCCATTGAATCCGGCCCAGCGAAGGCATAGGTTGCCTCTACTACAGTAACTGGTGCTAGAATTACCAGTGCGCCAACCGCTAGTGTTCGAGTGTCGGGTAATTCGTAACGTCCTAGCGGCGAGACATCGGAATTGCGTAATTGATGCATTACGAAGTGGGTAATGAAAGCCGCTCCCATTCCTGGAATTGATTCGAAGACGTCATCGTTCAATCCTAACAGTCTCCAAGCGATTACGCCTGTCAGAGCAGCGACCATCATAGCCATCGTGTGGGTTGTATCCGGCTCATATCCAGCCCAACGGATAATCAAAATCGGCACGAAAATCGAGCCTAGCCCGTAGACAGCAAGTACTACCAGAGTGAAGACTGAGTCTCCTCCTGGCACATACAAACCAAAAATCGAAATTGCTGTTGCAAAAGCAGCCACAACCAATGTGACAATCTTGGTTTTCTTGTGATCTTGGCTGATCTCAGGCATGATGTCATCAGTGAATGCTGCGGTACAAGCGAGCACTTGACTGTCGGCTGTCGACATAGTCGCAGCAAATATGGATGCTAGAATTAAGCCGACCCAGAACGGTCCGAGAGTTTCCATCGCTAACATCGGCAATCCAAGTTCTGGGTCGAACTCGGTCCCAGTGAAAACCACCCGACTCGCCAGACCGATTATCACCATGATCACGAGGAATGGAGTTTGCCAAGCGAAGAACCACAACATCGCTGTCTTACGATCTTCGTCTGTCCCGAGAGTCATCACTCGAGTCACAACTTGAGGTTG
>CAXGBP010000257.1:0-1777 GCA_964007685.1 uncultured Candidatus Poseidoniales archaeon
CTGCGGCACATGGTAGACACAGGCGAACATGGTGAGATGGAGGCATTTCTGACCGATGGGTTGCGCTCTGTTCTGAAATCAATTCCAGCGGTGGAGATGTCTGAATTCACTGTACGATGGCCCGGACATATTCAGAAATATATCGACATGCGCGATGCAGGAGAGGTAAACGAGAACCAATTGATTCTCGAATGGGAATACAATCACAAAGTCCCTGAATTCACTTGGATGAAAGTGCGCGCGGAGGGTAGAAACGGAAAAATTTTCGAATGGGAGATTGAAGATCATGGAGGTGATGATGGCCATTCAATGGCACGGGCGACAGGGATGGTTACCGCCTGCTGCGTCGAAGCTTGGCTATCAGACCCAGAAATGCTTCCACCCGGTGTTCATGCGCCTGAAGTTCTCAGCGATGTGGTGATTGCGAACATCGTCGATGTGATGCGATCAGAGAGAATCCGGATCGACGGGCCCGACATATTGTGATTCTTGGTCGCGAGCGACTAGCCACTTGATGGCGGCTGGTGTAGCGATGAGGACTGCGATTGCTATTAGCGGCAGATGCCAATTCATTTCGAGTGCTGCTGGGCGCTCGATAAGCCAAGTAAATCTAAGAGGTGATTCATGGAAATCAGACGACCACTCGTGGAGATTAGTGACGTGATGGCCAACGATTGTGACTGAGTGGTGCAATCCGTTGAATGTTGTTTGCGGGGTTTTGGAAACCGAGACATCAGCTGAATCGAATATGAAGTCGATAGTGACGCCAGGTGCGGCGGTGATGAAGGCGCCACCTTCGATAGGGCGGACACCGGTAATCAGGTGGCGCTGATCGGCTGGGATGAGCAAGGCATCCTCGCCATCAAAGAGAATCTGGTTGGGAGCTTCGGACCACTCGAATAGGGCTGTTCCTGGCACATCCCAATTAGAATCATCAAAGTTTGAAATCTGATATGACTGAGTAGTCGGTTCTGAGTTGAGGATTCTGTTGAATGATTCACTTGAATCACGGTGGCCATGCCACTCGCCCCATGTAGTGAACCAGATATCCTGTGATTCGAGTAATGTGATTGCACCCTTGTCCTCACGGATTTTCACATCGTGCCAGCGAGCGATCCAATAGATACTGACCAGCGAATCTGCCTCGGCATCCTCCAAAGCCTCCATGTCGGCTTGTCCCTTCTCCAAACTAGTCGTTCGCTGGACTAATTCAAGACCATGGGAGTCTCCTTCCAACATATCTCCAATGATGGAAAATCCAGCATTTTGCAGGCTACTAGCCGTTTCGGCCATCACAGCACCATTTGGATGGCCGAAGGAGACTGGATTTTTCCCCCATCGAGATGAATCGGTGAATCCAACAAGATAATCTCGACAATCCTCGACAACTAGGGGGTCTTCACGGATGTCGACGCCTTCGTAGCCATGGCAGCCAAATTCATCACCAAGGGCGAGGCGTTCCGGCCCAATGATATTCCACAACCAATTATCCTCATCCCATTCGGCAAGGGCCGGAGTAGAAACAATCGGAACCAGTAGGAGTGCCGTAAGCGCGAGGCACACGAACCGTCGAGTGAGCACGTGACGGGGGTGCGAGGAGGAGAAGAAGAAAGCATCGTAGTGGCGCAAAGCAATAATGCAGGGGATGATTGGAAGGGCCGATGGCGACACTGACCGAAGATAGTCTCGCCGAATTATCGAGGCTTACCGGCTTAGATGGAACCGGACAGAACTATTCGGCTCCACTTTTCTACAAGGCACTGATGCAAGTGATGCC
>CAXGBP010000258.1:0-1774 GCA_964007685.1 uncultured Candidatus Poseidoniales archaeon
CCAATTGGATCAGTGCTGGACTCACTTCGATGGAAATGACTCGGCAGGGTCAGCAGCAGAGGGTTATGGTGAGAAAGAATTCACAGGAAATGGAGAGCAGGTGGATGTAGATTTCACTTGCCGGATTCAAGATAATTTCAAGCAAGACCTTTACTTGAATGAAAATGGCTCGATAGTCATCGATCTTGAATTTCAAATCGAGCATGCCGCTTGTTCAGATACTCAAGAATGTCAGGATTTGACATTGACCCTTTACAAAGGAACAACGGCAGTTGCTAGAGAATCATTTCCACAGATTGGAGGATCGGATGCAGATGAACACCTCAGATGGGAAATTATGGTTGTGGACAACATGTCGCGGTGGAATAAATCAGCCGAAGAACCGTCTATCCAATTTGAATTCTCAAAACCAGGTTGGACCGATTTTAGTGGTTTTTGCGTATTTTTCTTGTGCGGAGGATGGTTTAGATTGTACTATTCCAATAACGATAACAATGCTACTGTCGAAGCAAACTTCCCTGTTGTCAACTTGACTGAACCTGGAACAGGCGGCGATGGTGGTGGCGGCATAGGTGGAGCAGTTGACGATGCTCTACCCGGATTCGGACTCTCCGCCGGACTGGGAGCACTTGCGATGGCAGCATTTGCACGACGTAAACAAGAGTGATTGTGTGTTTGATTTGATTTCAGCCATCGTTGCCTCGATGTTTGGAGCCGGCGAAACTATCGAAGAAATCCTCGAAGAAGAGTGAATTCGCCAATTCGGCGTAGTTCCGCACACCGTTCAAAGATCTTCGACTGGAACAGTCGACTCCTCGCCAGTATCGAGATTCTTGATGCGCACATTACCAGCGGCCCACTCATCGGGCATCACCATCACCAATCGGGCCGCACCGCATCGTTCAGCGTGCTTGAAGACCCACTTCATTTTCTTCTCTTCAAGAACCAAATCTACGCTTCGGCCACTAGAGCGCAATCGCCCAGCAACCTGCATTGCGGACCCACGTAATTCAGACCCCATTCCGAAGACCACGTCTTCGACACCCGAAGCCAAATCAGGAACCAATCCCTTCTCGGCGAGGAGTTCCATCACTACCATGTCTCCGAAGCCGAAGCCGGTGGCGGGCAAGTCCTTCCCACCGAGAGTTCCAATCAACTTGTCATAGCGCCCTCCACCAACAATCGCACGAAGCTCTCCGGCCCGATCGTGAGCCTCGAATACAGGGCCGGTGTAGTAAGCCAGACCACGAACCACCGAGGCATCGAAGGCAACCCAATCCGAGATGCCGTAGGAATCACACAGAGCGAACAGCGCGCCTAATTCGGCCACTGCCGCGCTCTCATCACCAAGAGCCGAAGCAAGAGCCTCCAAATCGGTTAGGCCAAGGACGGAACGAATCTTTGAAATGTCATCGGAAGCAAGCCCTAATTCGCCCAACTGCGCCTCGATAACATCAGCAGGAAGCTTGTTCATTTTGTCGACAATGACACAAGTCTGAGCGAAGGTATCGCCCTCGATTCCGAGTGAACCTAGCACCTCTTCAAGCACCTTGCGACTGCTGACTCGAATAACCAAATCCTCTGAACCGAGTCCGACCGAATCGAAGAAATGTGCCAGTACGGAGAGCAATTCTGCGTCGGCCTCGACACCATCCATCCCCCAGACATCTACGTTCCACTGGTAGTGCTCACGCCCACGTCCTCTCTGGGTTCTCTCGTAACGCCAGCACTGGGGAATCGAATACCACTTGATAGGGAGCGCCAAAGCGCCCGC
>CAXGBP010000259.1:0-1765 GCA_964007685.1 uncultured Candidatus Poseidoniales archaeon
ATTTCTACAATGTGGGACTGGTTCAACGGTTTGCTTCCCGACGATGGATCGGTTAACATCGTCGACTTGTCGTCCGAGACGAGTATCATCGCATTGCAAGGTCCAGTCTCAGCTCAAATCTTGGGTTCTGTTCTGGGTGAAGTGAATCGTATTGGACGATTCAAGTGCCAGAAGATTTCTGCGAATGGGGCCGGCGTGACTGGTTGGATTCAGGGAACTGGCTACACTGGCGAGCGCGGTGCCGAAATTTTCGTGCCGAATAATCAGGCACCGCTTCTTTGGCAGGCTCTTCTCGATGCTGGCGCGGAGCAGGGTTTGGTTCCGGTCGGCCTTGGTGCTCGTGATACCCTTCGACTCGAGAAAGGGTATCTCCTCTCCGGACAAGATTTCCTCTGGCCTGGCCTCGGTTTGGATGCAGCTGATTCACTCCCTGAGGGTTTCCTCGCGCGCGACTCTGCTGAGACCGCAGTTCCGTTTGGGTTGGACATGGGACACGAATTTGTTGGCCGTGAGCGTGTGGCCGCCTCGCTTGAATCAGGTGCTCGCTGGCACGGCCTCCGATGCCTCGAACGCGGCCCAGCCCCTCGTTTGGGACATGCCGTGAAGGGTTCAGATACCGACGAAGCGACGATTTCAGGATATGTCACCAGCGGCTGTCCATCTCCCTCTCTCAACCGTACCGGCATCGCGATGGCTTACCTCGATGGAGTCGAAGTCGGTGATGAGGTTTGGATTCAATCCAGCCCTCGTCGGAGGGTCCGAGCCGAAGTGGTTAGGCCCCCGTTCGTATGAGTTGAGAGTCGCTATGAGTGCCAAACAGCCAACACTCCAAGCCTCCCTGCGCCGGCGTAATCCTCTTGACCCAGTATTCGGAGCATGTAGCGAGGTTGGCCCATGAGTGCGAGATTCGAAGCGGTTGCTCTGAAGAAATTGCAGGAGATAATGCAGGCCAAAGGAATCAGCGCTGAAGCCGTATTCGCAAAGTATGACATCAATGGAGATGGCTCTCTAGATGTCGCTGAATTCAACTCAGCAATCTCGTCGATCACTGGTCAAAATGCTCCGGAAGCGATAGTCCGCGCAGTATTTTCGGCCCTCGATTCTGACGGTAACGCATCCCTCGACATCTCTGAATTATTGGCCTTAGTCGAAGGAGGCCAGTCCGCTCACGTCACAGGAGAGGTAAACGGAGTGGAGATTTCGGGCCACTCGAATTCGGATTACAACGGACTGTATCAAAAGCAAGACGGCTTAATTAACGACTATCCTTGGTTCAAAAAGCCGAATGGCCAGGTTCTATTTCACTACGGCGGCGGCGATGGAGGTGCTAGATCATGGAGCCTTCATTCATCCCCTGTTGATGGTAGCAAAGACCTCTACGACGGAGGCTGGACAAGGCCGCCGTCATCGGGCGAAATTCCCTTTGGAACGCGAAGGTGGGTTGGAGTTGGAATGCTCACTATCAGTGCCGTTGGTGAACGTTCCACGCCGAGCGCACGTGAGGCGGAGGGCGAAGATACCAGTGAGATTCGAATCGAGTTGCAGAAGGCGAAATATCCTTCTTACGAGCGAATCAAGGTCGATTTCACAAGCCCTCTTCTAACAGACGACTCTTGGCTGGGAATCGTTCCTGCAGATGTTAGCCATGGCGAAGAATCGGTTAATCGGCAAGGCCGTATATCTCACGTTTTGATGGGCGGACAGACCATCGGAACACACACTTTCGATAATCCAGGTCCGGGTGATTGGACGATTCGATTGAACG
>CAXGBP010000260.1:0-1723 GCA_964007685.1 uncultured Candidatus Poseidoniales archaeon
ATTATCCACATTGCTGGCGCACGGATCACCCATTGTTGTACTACGCCATGGACAGCTGGTTCGTGCGCATGACTGCCGTCAAGGAGCAAATCATGCAATACAATTCGGAGGTCGAATGGGCTCCGGATTGGACTGGTGAGAAGCGCATGGGAGAGTGGCTGTCCAACATCAAGGATTGGGCAATCAGCCGCGAGCGATATTGGGGCACACCGATTCCTGTTTGGATTTGCCCTGATTGCGGAACTGAGCACTGCATCGGCAGCATCGCTGAGATGGAGGAAATGAAGACAGCTGGCTCGCCGATGCCGCCCGAGCTGCATCGACCATACGTAGACGAGGTCAAGCTCAATTGTCCAACGAGCGATTGCTCGGGCGAGATGGTGCGCGAGCCCTACGTCATGGATTGCTGGTTCGATTCGGGATGCGCTTCCTTCGCTCAGTGGCATTATCCATTCGAGAATCAAGACAAATTCGACGGCGCATTCCCAGTCGATTACATCTGTGAGGCCGTCGACCAAACACGCGGTTGGTTCTACTCGCTAATGGCGGTCTCAACGACGGTATTCGACAGCATCTGCTACCGTCGTTGCCTCTCACTCGGCCACATCCTCGATAAGGACGGCAAGAAGATGTCGAAGTCACGCGGGAATGTGGTGAATCCTTGGGACCATTTCAACAAGGAAGGTTCGGATTCGATTCGCTGGTACATGATGACGCAGAGCGCGCCGTGGTCGCCGACGAATTTCGATTCTAACGGAGTTCGAGAGTCCTACGCCAAGATGTTCCTCACCCTATGGAATGTCCACCGTTTCCATGCGGACTACGCCGCACTCGATGGCTTTGATGCGGATGATGCGGACGGCTTTGTGGCGGTTGCGGACCGCACTCCACTCGATCGTTGGATTCTCTCCAGATTACACACGGTCGCCAACTCATATCACGACCAATTTGTTGAGTGGAATTTCCACAAGGCTGGGCGTGAACTTGAGGCATTCGTTGTGAATGACCTCTCGAATTGGTATGTGCGCCGCAGCCGCCGCCGCCTTTGGGATGAGGCTGATTCGTTGGACAAGCGAGCGTGCCAGCACACATTGCACGAGGTGTTGCTGACGGTTTGCCGATTGATGGCGCCGGTGGCTCCGTTCATGCCAGACCAAATTCACCGCGACTTGACCGGCGTTTCGGTTCATTTGGCTGATTGGCCGGTTGGCTCGAATCTTCTTGAGTCGAACCTGCCGCCGCAAGATTGGGCGCTTGAGCAGGAGATGGAGCTAGTGCGCGCGCTGGCAGAGACTGGACGACGCGTTCGTGTCGATGCTGATCGCCGACAGCGCTTACCTTGCCGGGCTGGCTGGATTGTTGGCGGGCCAGATATCGGTCGCTTCCATGATTTGCTGGCGGACGAGTTGAATGTCGAGTCGCTGACCACTGAGGATGATCTCGAGCGCTTCCAGCGTATGGTTGTCGAGCCTAATCGTAAGGCGCTGGGCAAGAAGTGCCGGCAGGATTTGCCAGCAGTGATTGCTTTGCTGGGCGAGGCTGACCCTGACAACCTATTGTTGGAGATCGACGCGGGAATCTGCATCCTCGAAGGCTATGACATTACAATGGACGATATTGAGATCCGCCGCGTCGAGAAAGATGGCTTCGCTGCCTCGACGATTTCTGACGAAAACGTCGGCGATGTCTCACTCGTTCTCGATATGAGCCTCGACGATGATTT
>CAXGBP010000261.1:0-1721 GCA_964007685.1 uncultured Candidatus Poseidoniales archaeon
GAGTGGGCTGTGACGTACTTGTTGATGGTGAAATTGACGACCTCCCCTCCGAAGTCATTGGTGAATGGTACAAGGTCGGTCCAGCCTCCTGTGAGATCCACTCGTAGCGGAGCCCGGACAGTTACCATAACCGTGCCCTATGGTCAACTCATTACAACCCTGCGACTAACTACAAAACAATCTGACACTGAATATCGGTGATTGATGGTCTCAGCGATGAAGCGGCGACACCGGAGCCTAGGTCAGAAGTCAAGACCGGAAATTAAGGGTATCAATGACCTCTCCCAAGAACGTGTCATCCAGTGTGGACGAGGTCATTGCAGCATTCGCTGCCGGCCAGCCAGTGATGGTCTTCGATTCGGATTTTCGTGAGAAGGAAACCGACCTTCTGTGGCCGGCCACCGCCGCAACCCCAGAAGTCATGCGCACCCTGCGCAAGGACTGCGGCGGACTTCTCTTTCTCGCAATCGGCGATGAAATCGGCAAAATGTTCGGATTACCCTGGCTTCAGGATATCCACACGCATCCAGCCCTCGTCGAGCAGAATCCAGTCCTCGGCCATCTCATCACCAATGACCTGCAATATGATGCTCGGTCGGCATTCACTCTCTCAATCAACCACCGCGACACCTACACAGGAATCACCGACCGAGACCGAGCCCTGACAACCCGCCGATTTGGAGAGCTAGCCAGAGAACTTCTTGGTCAAGACAGCGAAGGCGAGGAAGCCTACGCTCTGCTCGGCGCGGAGTTCCGTACACCTGGACACATACCGGTTTGCCGAGAGTCACCTGGAGGCTTGGCCACGCGGCAGGGGCACACCGAACTCGCAGTGGCCATCGCGCGGCTCGCGGGCCATGTGCCCGCGACCATCGGCGCGGAAATGTTGCAGCCAGACGGCGACGGTGCCCTGAGCGTCGCAGCAGCACGAGAGTATGCGTCGGAGCATGGCATTCCTATGATCACCGGAGCGGACCTTTTGGGCGCTTTGGGAATCGAGTAAAATCGGAGCGATGGGTCGAGGAAACCGAAGCATTTGGAATAAATTTGCAACCGAAGCATTGACGGGATTCAACGGGTGGGAGAGTTTGATGGTCAGAGTCATGGCGGTCGGGGTTTTCGACCTACTGCACGCCGGCCACCTGCACTATGTCGAGCAAGCAAAGTCGCTCGGGGACGAACTCGTGGTTGTGGTCGCACACGATGATACGGTTCGCAAGCAGAAACACGAACCTGTGACTAATCAGGACCTGCGTCGGCGCATGGTCGATGGCTTGAAGCCGGTTGACAAGGCGATTATTGGGAATCCACCGACTGTTCCTATCTTCGACATCTTGGATGTCGTCAAACCCGATGTGATTGCGCTCGGTTACGATCAGAAACACTCTCGCGATTCAATCAAGGCTGGTCTGGATTCGAATGGCTGGGGCCATGTTGATGTGGTTCGGGTCGAAGGTTTGGCAGACGATTTGGATGGTACTCGCAAAATCATCTCTCGAATCATCGACCTTTGGTCGGGCGAGACTGGCGGACCTTACGAGGAGGATTGAGGATGTTCACCGGCATCGTGGCTGGGATTAGTCAGATTACTGCCATCGAGGACGGTGAAGAGATTCGCAGTTTTGTTGTGGACCTCTCTGGATTCGATGAGGGGCTCGAGATTGGAGCAAGTGTCGCGCTTGACGGAGTTTGCATGACTGTGGTCTCAATTGAGGGTACGG
>CAXGBP010000262.1:0-1705 GCA_964007685.1 uncultured Candidatus Poseidoniales archaeon
CCTCAGGTCGGACGGCTGCGAGATTGATTTGCAATCTCGGCCATCAATGACTTCGCCTCAGAGTCAGGGAGTCGCTCGAGAGCGTTCTGCGCACGGTCAATGTGATTCTGAATCAATTGTCGTGCGTAATCAAACGAACCGGCGCTCTCTAGCGACTCGGTCAACTCGCCCCAGCGGTCCTCGCTGAAATTCTGTAAAACATCGGCGAGTTGCTCGCGCTCGACACCATGAAGCATCGTCAGAGCGTGAATGATGGGCAGAGTCATCTTGCCATCTTGGACATCTGTTCCTCGCGGTTTACCCATTGTTGAGTCACCAGTCAAATCCAACAAATCGTCAACCAATTGGAAGGCTCGACCTACTTCCCATCCAAATTCAGAGAGTGCGTCAACGACTTCATCGGGTGCGTTGGCGAACATCGCTGTACCTGCACAAGCGCTGGCGAAAGGACCGGCGGTCTTGCCATCGATGATTGCGTAGTAATCCTCTGGAGTCGTTCCGAGGTCCCCTATGTGCTTGTGTTGCAGAAGTTCCCCAGCCGCGATGTTCGCAGCTGCCTCTCCCATCTGCTCCACAATCCGTTCTTCGCACCGGCCACCAAGAGAGAATGCAAGCACGAACAGATAGTCTCCAGCGATGATACCATGAGATATTCCATGGGTCGAGTGTAGGGTTGGTACTCCTCGCCGAGTCTTCGATTGGTCGTAGATATCGTCGTGAATCAATGTCGCAGTGTGGATCAATTCGGCGGCTATAGCGAGATCCATCACCGAATCGACATCATCTCCGCCGACGGCCTCGTATGCAAGTAATCCGAGTACTGGACGAATCCTCTTACCACCCGCTAACAGAATGTCACGGGCTAGGCTCATCGCAGGCGCGTCGCTCTTGGCCATCCGTTCCTGCACCAAATCTTCTAGAGCTTCATCAACGCGATCTCGACGCCGCTCAAGGCTACGACGAACGTTTCGAAGTGAGACCATGGAGTTTCTTCGTGAGGGGTTGCCTATATCAACGAGAGTGCGGCCCCGCGGCTGGGCACGTTGCGTGCTCCCCCCTCGAGGTGGACGCTGTGGAAAACCGACTAACCGTCGCATCACTGGACCATCCACACTGTCTCACATCAAGACATTTGGAAGATTTCTTGGCTTCTGATGCGGCGTCAGATATCGAACTTGAAGTGGCCGCTGTTACTTCATTAGAGGCTGGATTAGAGGGTTTGAAGGAAGGCGAACTGGACTTGTTCGCGCTTCCCGGTTCGCTTCTTCATGGGAAGATGATGGAGGTTCTTTCTGCTGGTTGTCAAGTAGTCGGTGCAAGGACTCCACGTCGTCCAGCGAGATTATTGGTGAGCGAGGACAAGGTGTGGTACCAACCGAAGGGCGGAATCATCCTTTGTGAGGAGCGGATTGTCAGACGGCAACTGAGGCGGGCTCGTCGCGGCTTGCGGGTTCTCTCGCCTACCGCCTTCGCAGGGATTCACGAACTCGGCGAGATCCCTACTAATTCGGCTGATTTGGCAAGCTGGATGGAAGAGCGTCGGCAAAACGGCGAAATCGATGGATTCGTCACTTCACGTGAGGTCTACGATTCGAGATTTCGGCGTGAAAGACGGCACGTTTTGGGGGTTGATCCCGCTAAACGAGGAGATGACCGTTACCTTCCCGTCCCTTACTCTGATCTAGTGGTACTGATTGCTCGAAGA
>CAXGBP010000263.1:0-1704 GCA_964007685.1 uncultured Candidatus Poseidoniales archaeon
TTCAACTGCGTCGGCGCTGTACTGAGCCGCACCCTGCTGCGGGTGGCGAATCACAGCGATGTCAGAATAGCCATCGACCATCTGCATCGTATCGTAGAGAGTCTCGCCCTTGGCAACACTTGAGCCGACCGAACTGAGATTCAGCACCTCGCCTCCAAGCCGCTTCATGGCCGATTCGAAAGACATCCGAGTACGGGTCGAATTCTCGAAGAATAAGTTCCCTAGGACCTTGCCCTGGAGGAGTGGAGCATAGACATCTCCTTTGGCAACGGGTAGCAGTCTATCGGCCGCATCCAGTATCTCTACAATCTCATCGTTAGTCAGATCGTCCATGGTGATTAGGTCGCTCATGTCCAGCCCTCCGACGAATCCCCTCGCACTCCTCTCATAGCCCTTACCCTTCCCTATCGGGACCGAAACCGCGCTCCGTCGTCTTGAAGTCGGATGCTTACACCCCGCGTGCGATGATCATCTCGCGAACGCCCGTGCGGGTGTCTTTTTGCGGTGGTGGTACCGACGTAGATTGGTTCGCCGAGTCAGAGCCGAATGGCGGCCGAGTGACCTCTTTAGCCCTCTCTCGACACATACATGTCACAGTCACCGCTCGCTTCGATGATAGGGTCCGTGTGTCTTACTCAAAGATGGAGATTGTCGATGACTTCGAGGAATTGGAACACGAACTTGTGAGAGAGGCTATGAGACTGACTGGGGTGACTTCTGGTGTTGAGATTACAACCATCGCCGACGTCCCGTCCCGCGGCACTGGCCTTGGCTCTTCTTCAACAGTTACAGTAGGTTTGCTGAATGCCTTGCACCGATTTGCTGGGAGGGAGGTTTCAGCGACTCAATTGGCCGATGAGGCTTGCCAAATTGAAATCGATGTACTCGGGCAACCCATCGGCCGACAGGATCAGTACGCCGCTGCATTTGGCGGAATTAATTCGATTTCTTTTACCGGCGAAGGGGTTGATGTTGAGCCGCTTGATTTGGGTGATGATGTTGTCGAGCGGCTCGAGTCAGAATTCACTTTGGTTTTCACTGGGATGAGCCGTCGGGCGAGTTCGGTACTTTCCGAATCGCCCGAGGATGAGTCCGACAAATTGGCTCGTTTGCGTGCGATTCGCACACAAGCAGACGAGGCGCGCGCACACCTTGAATGTGGAGATCTTTCAGGTCTTGGTGCGCTTCTAGAGACCGCCTGGCAATCCAAGCGCGGTATTACCGCGAGTGTCTCGAATGAGGAGTTGGATACTCTTCACGACCGGCTCCTAAGTCTCGGCGCCAGCGGAGCTAAACTCCTCGGCGCCGGAGGTGGCGGTTTCTTCCTCGTCCACGGCGACACAACTCTACGCGAACGCCTGACCACTGAACTTGGAGCCGATCACAGAATTATACCTCTCACCGTCGATTTCTCCGGTTCGAGAATCATACACGATGGAAGTGAGTGAATGAATAGAACAACCCTTGCAATTTTGCTGACGGCAGTCCTTCTGACACCGATGATACCAGTGGCAAATGCCGATTCACACGGAATTCCCTCCGACCTCGATGCTTACGATGGCTCGGCGACTCTGGAAATTCACGATATTCTCGATGTCAATTCGAATATCACGGCGACTTGGACGCTCAATATCTCAATCTCAGATTACCTTGGCACGGGTTATCTCGTTCACCCAGGAATCGGTATCCGAGAGCAGATCGACA
>CAXGBP010000264.1:0-1697 GCA_964007685.1 uncultured Candidatus Poseidoniales archaeon
CACGACCGCATCGAAGGAATCGAACAAATTGACAAGGTGATTGTCATTGACCAATCTCCCATAGGCCGCACCCCTCGCTCTAACGCAGCGACATATACAGGTGCGTTCACACCGATTCGAACCCTACTGTCTGAAACTAAGCTCGCCCGCGAACGCGGTTACCAGCCGAGGCACTTCTCATTCAACGTCAAGGGAGGGCGATGCGAAGCCTGCAAAGGAGCCGGTTCGATGAAGCTCGAAATGAATTTCTTACCCGACGTCTGGGTCACTTGCGACATCTGCAAAGGCAAACGCTACACTCGAGAAACTCTCGAGGTCAAATGGCGCGGAAAAACGGTCCATGACATCCTTGAAATGCCAGTAGAAGAGGCGAACGATTTCTTCCAGAATCAGCGTAGCATCCATCGAATACTTTCGACGCTGAAGGACGTTGGACTGGGTTATATTCGCCTCGGTCAGCCAGCGACGACACTCTCGGGCGGAGAGGCCCAACGGGTGAAATTGGCGTCGGAATTGCACCGTCCCGCCCGTAAACACACAGTGTATATTCTCGATGAACCAACGACAGGATTGGCGATGTCTGATGTCCATCAACTCATCGAAGTTCTTCTGAGATTGCGGCGCAATGGCCACACGGTGATCATCATCGAACACCACCTCGACGTGGTGAAGTGCGCCGATTGGGTTCTCGATCTAGGCCCAGAAGGTGGTGAGCATGGCGGCGACATCGTTGCAGAGGGCACTCCCAAGGATGTCGCGCGCAACAAACACAGCTACACCGGCAAACATCTGAAGCCGCTAATATAGTCGGAATTTTCGATTTCCTACGATGAACCTTTTGAAGGTTCGAGTTTGAGACACCTCTAATGATGCGCTCCGGTAATCCAGCATTGAACGACGATACATTTGCCCCTTCTTCCTATCAAGAGAAGCCCTGGTGGGACGGCTTTGACATTGCAGATGAATCCACCACTATGTCGATAGAGGGAACAGCCGAGAAAACAGGAATTCTACTTGGTATTACAGTTCTCACAGCGTTAGTTACGGCATTTGGTATGCCTGAATCAATGCCTTTCATGATGATTGGATGGATTGGTGGCTTCATCACAGCAATGATTGTGATATTCAGCCGTTCTACCAACCCTATTCTAATTTGCATTTATGCAGCATTTGAGGGAATGGCTCTAGGGGGCATAACTTGGTTTTACGAATCAATCGATGGTATGGCAGGAATCGGAATAGTTGCAGCGCTTCTCACATTCTGCATTTTAGGGGCAATGCTCACTCTTTACAGATTTGGTTTGATACACTGGGACCGAAACACCGCGATTGCCGTAAGGTCCGCTCTGTTAGGAATCCTGTTGGTTTACTTAATTTCATTCATAGGCCTTCTTTTCGGTTTTGAAATTCCTTACATTCATGGAGCAGGCCCTATTGGAATTGCATTCTCAGTATTCGTAATCGGCATCGCCGCTTTTTGTTTGGCAGCAGATTTTGATTTCATCGAGCGAGGCGTCCTTTCAGGTTCTCCTAAAGAGCTCGAATGGAGAGCCGCATTCGGATTGATGGTGACTCTCATCTGGCTATACGTGGAGATTCTCCATCTATTAGCCAAGATTGCTATAGCCACCCGTTAGTTCGATTGCTCCCGTGCAACTCGATTTGATACTCGGCCTCGCTGTTGCAGGAGCAACACT
>CAXGBP010000265.1:0-1695 GCA_964007685.1 uncultured Candidatus Poseidoniales archaeon
GGTATGCTCGGATGCCCTACCACTTCGGCCCTCAGAACCTCGCCGGCCGGACCAAGAGGTGTACTCATACTGTCGAAGGTCGGCGAGCGACCTATGCGAATCGGACTCGCGAAATCCAGTTCAACATCGACCGAGCGAGCGGCCATAGCAATCTCTTGAGTTGTCTCCAACATTTGACCCGGTTGCTGAGCCTCCTGCACTTTCATCCGTTGCCCGCCAGTAATCAGATTGGCATGGCGGGCAGCAACCTCCTCTAGTGGACGACCGAACAAATCTGCGGGATCGCCGGTCGCGCTAGGAGCAAATTCTGAATCATTCTCAGACAACCAGGTGGCACTGGGTCCAGCCCGCACATCCGGGTAACCGTAACGTCCAACGAACAGTTGCGGCGGGCTGGGCCCAACCATCTCAGCTATCGAAATCGGTTCAACCACAGGAAGCCGACTTCGCACCTCTGCAAGCAGAGGACAGGGGCTGATACCGCACATACCACGTATGCCCCTGCACTCAAGACACTCTGGGAACATACACGCCGAGAGCGGAATCGAACGCTCTTAGCGATACCCTACGCGCGAAGCCGAGATAGCGGGCATTCAAAGGGGTGGAAAGGCCCGCGTCATCTGAAGGAGCCGAGAGGGAGCGATATGAGTAGGATACCCGCAGTCAAACTGCAGCAACTCATGGGTTTGGACGAATACGAGCTAACGCTCGCTATCGACCGAGTCGCGACTGAAATGGGCCTGACTGCAGCCGAAGTCCAGGCTGAACTCGACTCGGTCGAAGTAGGCTCCTCAGGGGGTAGGATTGATTCAGCAATCGCGCCAGAGGTCGCCAAGAGTGCCTCGATATTCTCCGGAACTGAGGTTGAGGATTACGGCGAGGACTCCCCCACTTACGTCACCGACACCTCGAAGTTCCGAGTCTCATACGACCCCAGTCACGAGGGTAAGAAGCGTCAGAAGCAAGTATCGCAAGCTATCGTATGCAGCAATTGCTCGGCCCCACTTGGTATTCCTGATATTCGCCCAATCAAGGTCATCTGCCCTTCGTGTCAGATGGAGATGACCTACGAGCGTTGAGCCTCTACCGAGCAGGATTGCTTCGACCAGAATTAGAATCAGACGCCCCAGTAGCGATTGCTACCGTCATCCTCTGCTTCAGAAGTCACGGATTCAATGGCAGTTCGCAGAAGGTAGTAGAAAACGACCGCGAGGATAGGGAACATCCAGGTTTCCCACACATTGCCGGCGTCAATCCTGTAGTCTCCCCCGCCGAGTTCGGCCAGAGTTACCTCAATCACGGCCTTGGTGATTGCATAGATCACCGCACCAAGACCAATCAAAAGCATACTCTGGCCAGTGAAAGAACCCTCCTTCCAGCGAAGCACGCCCAGCGATAATACGAATGAGAAGGCAGCGACCAGAATCCAAGTGAGAGCTTGGTCAATAGCGATTACCCAAACAGCAAAATTTCGATTGACTGAGTCCAAGTCAAAGGTATCAATTCGGATGAATGCGTCGAGCACATACGCGTTCAATTCCGAGGTAGTGCCGTAGAATACCGAGTAGAAAGTCAGAATTGAAAACAGTACAGAAACAATCGACAATCCCCATAATAGCGATGACCAGATTCCTCCAGTAGCGCTTTCTCTCATATCGATCATCAAACGCTCGAGTTGATGCTCCCAACCCAATC
>CAXGBP010000266.1:0-1692 GCA_964007685.1 uncultured Candidatus Poseidoniales archaeon
CCAGCTGTGCCCATGAGTACGCGAGAGGCTCGCTTTTCATTAGCCAATGCGCCATACTGCTCGCAGTTGCTTCAGGTGCATGAATGTGACGCGTCACCACGCATCATCCGCAGACCCGATTAGCAGCGTTGCATCGATTGAATCAGCCTCGTCTCTGGCTATAGCCCGGCGTAATCCTGCTGTCTTGACCATTGTCTCTACACCTCCGGTGAGACCGACATTGTTCTTGATGAGCAGCGCGTATATTGCAGGGAGCAGGAGCAGGGCAGATAGCGCAGCGACGATTAGAAGGATGATGATGACAGTGACGAAGGGGTGTATGGCCTCGATTGGAATCTGATAAGCACATGTCAATCCAGCTGCAGTGACGGTAGTGGCTTCAAACAGACTCATTCCCGTACTCGCGCATGCTACCTTTACCGCTTCTATAGTTCCACCTTGCTCCTTAACTCGGTTGGCAATGTGGATCGAGAAATCGATACCGACCCCAACTAGTATTGAACCTACCATCACAGTAACAAGAGAAAGAGGGACGCCAAGCGAATCCATTGCCAGCCATTGCATCGCTACTGTGAAGCCAACTGGTACCGTTGTCAGGAGTGCGAACCTGAGGTCTCTGAATACGAGCCCCAGTGTAAGAACTGTAAATAGCAGAGCGAAACCAAGTGACCTCCATTGCGAGTCAACTATCAGATTGTTCACCTCAATAGTCACAGAGGCGACCCCGACCAGGTATGATGACTTCACACCAGCGGTGTTATCGACCCAATAGTTGACTCCACCCGGTCCGTCGACCGCTTCTTCTGTGTTCTTGACGTCCATGAAGGGCATATCGATGTAAATCAGGCTACGACTAAAACTCGGCGAGATGAACAATTCCCTCATCTCATCAGTCATGCTATTGTAAAACACATAGATTAGGAAGTTGTGAGCTTGGTCGTCGCCCGATGGCGAACCATCTAGGGCAGACAGCGTCTCCCAGAAGGAGCCGTTACCCTCAACCTCTCTGCCAAATATCAACGAAGCAAGCTCTTTCGCTTCTGGAGGCAGAGGTAATTGGTCAATCTGGTCGACTATTGGCTGTCCAGAGATATTTACTCCCACTGCAACCGCTTTCATCAGGAACACAATGGATACTGCTGTAGTCCGATTGACACGATTGCAGTTCTGCTCAAGAGCCTCAATTCCTTTCAGATTGTCGAATGGGTCGTACAGCACGGGATCGAAGAGGTTGGGGCTGGCACGTAAATCTCCTTCCACCATTAGGAAACCGGGTTGACCAGCCTCGAATTCATCCGAATATACACCCATCTTCTGAACCGCTTCCACGTTCTGCGGAGCCATTTCAAGCAGGTCGATATTCTCTTCTACATTCTCCCTTGCCCCAATACCAGTAATTCCTGGTATTCCTGCAGACATAAGCATAGCAATTGCGAATACTGCAATGGTTGCACGGGTCCATTTAATCGGCACACCCACTGCTTGAACGAATAACTTGGGTGGAGGATGGGACGGCTTCTTTAGATCAAGCATCATAGTGAGATTTGGTACCATAATCATAGTCATGATGTAGACAACCACTATGCCTCCAGCAAGGGAGAATCCAACAGTTTTGATTGGTGCCATCGGTGTGAAGGTAAGGGAGATGAATCCAATAACGGTGGTTACAGCTGAAAGGAAAACAGCACGCCC
>CAXGBP010000267.1:0-1682 GCA_964007685.1 uncultured Candidatus Poseidoniales archaeon
TGATCATAACCTGAATCTGAATTATCCTCAGAATCAAGACCACTTTCGAGAACTGGTGCTCCTTCGTCCTCGCCTTGATCGTCACCCTGATTCTCTTCATCTCCTTCAGCGGCGGGCTCTGCGGCGAAGTCTGATTCCAATCTCAAGGTCGACTCATCGTCATCAACTCCGGTCAAGGGAGCCTCATTCAGCATCCAACCACCAGCGAGTAACGCAACGACAGCGAGCAGGGTGTAGGCACGGACAGCGGATACTCCATCCATGAGCACCCGTGTGAGGTGTCGAATAAGAGGCGCGTGGTGAGATGATTTGACAATCTGGAGCGGCTTTGAATAAGGGGAGCACTCTCAGGAGGGTGTTACGATGAGCGAACCTGAGGACACAACTGCAGCACGTGAGGAGGAGCAGGAGAAAGCAATGCTCACCGCAGCTCGCTCTGTCGTTATGACCTGCATGCAATTGCGATCGGTAGAGGCGGTTCTGGTAATCACGGACCCAGAATCTTCTGAAGTCGGCAGAGCGCTCTACGAAGCTGCGGCTGAGGTGACTGAACGAGTTTTGCTGATGATGATGCCACCGGGTCACCGAGAAGGCACCGAACCGCCTAATCCGGTGGCTGATTTGATGCGTCGCCAGGACGTTGTTCTGATGGCGACGAAGTATTCGCTAACACACACCCGGGCTCGCGCGACGGCCTCGCGCGAGAATGTCCGCATCGCATCGCTTCCCGGCATCGATTCTGAGACATTTGCTAGCGGCGGCATGACCGCCGATTACAACGCTCTGCAAAAAGAGATTTCTAGCCTCAATCCGCTACTGAGACGGAGGCGCGAGGTGCATGTGACCAGTGAGGCAGGGACTGATCTGAAATTCACTACCGGCGGTCGATGGATCCTCGAAGACAATGGAATTTGTAACCGTCCAGGAGCGATAACTAATCTTCCCGCTGGCAAGATCTTCGTCCTGCCAAAAGAGGGCACTGCACACGGACGAATCGTCATCGATGGCTCGTGGGAGGGCCAGAAATTGGAAACACCTCTCTCGATTCTCGTCGCCGAAGGAATCGTCACTGATATCAGCGGTGGCGAGGTTGCCGAGGCAATCAATCGCAAGATGGACGTGGCTCGCACCGGCTTGAGGCCGTCGAAGTCAGCTTTGGTCGGAAATCTGGCCGAATTTGGCTTCGGGATGAACCCTCGAGCCAAATTGATTGGAAATTCGCTCGAGGACATCGTCTTCCGTGGCGGAGCATACTTTGGATTCGGCAATAACAAGGCTCTGGGAGGCACTGTAGGCGTGCCGCTGCATGTGCGAGGAGTTTGCCGTAAGGCGAGTGTTGCCCTCGAGGATGTTGACCTCTTGGTCGAAGGAAAAGTGATTGGGAGGGTGAGATGATGAGAGCGATCCTTTGGTGCAATGGAGATACGCCCGCCAAAGAATTGGTCACTCCGTTGCTAGAAGACGCCATACTCTACGGCGTCGACGGCGGTGCAGCGAAGGCCGTCGCCGCTGGTTACGAGGTCTCCGAGGTACTCGGTGACCTCGATTCGGTCGACCCTTCCGAGTGGGAAGGCAAATCGACCCATCTCTCAGACGATTCTTCCAGCGACCTCGCCAAGTCCCTCGGCCTTCTGCAGACGCGGGGCTTCACCGAGGTCGATGTAGTCGGAATCGATGGAGGC
>CAXGBP010000268.1:0-1665 GCA_964007685.1 uncultured Candidatus Poseidoniales archaeon
GGGTCGATACAAGCCGAACTCCTCCTTGACGCGCTCTACTTCGGGCGTCGTAGGGATGTATCGGTTCAGCCCGAGCTCTCGACGGACCATATCGCCAATCAGCACGCCGAGAGCCTGCGCGGTCCCTCCCGCGGCACGGATTGGACCACAGAATTCGATTGAGAGAAATTCGCTCCCATCCTCATTATTGAGAATCTTGACATTCCCTATTCCTTCGAGCGGCGCTACCAGCACCGCCTCGGTCAGAACTGCAAGCCCCACGCGCAAACCGGTGTCGATCGAGCGACGAACATCTGCGGTCAGCGTATGCATTCGCTTTGCAACATCGACCGCAATCTGAATCGAAGCCGCCTCGCGGTCGACCCGTTTCAGCAATTTACGAAGGTCATCCTCGATTCGGAGTGGTTCCTGATCAGGTTCCGGACGGAGATACTCTTCGAGCAATTTCTCGGTGCGGCTAGCAAGGTCGGCAGCGCGAGGAATCTCAACAACGTCGGCGAAATCAAGGCCCTTCGCGCGAGCTTCACCAGCGATGCGGTAAGCCTCCTCGGTTCGCTCGTCAAGCCAGAGGCTGTATGACTCCATTTCGTGGGTAAGTCGAGCTTCATCGACCACCACCTCTGGACCATCTGCTCCGACCATATCTCATACGCTCCGTTGTTGGATATCCGACCACCGAACGCGGCCGTCCAAGAACATTCAGTGTCTTCCCGCTGCCTAAGCCCCCTCCTAGTGCGAACCTTCATCCGGTTCCCGCCGAGCCGAAATGGAAGGGAAGCGACATGTCGACCACGGTTACCGAAGCCAAGCAACGCCTCATCGAACGCGTTCGCGAGCTCGCCTACCTCCACTCTCCTGATGATTTGTTCACCCTCACCAGCGGGCGGCAAAGTCCACATTTCTTCGATATGAAGCCGGTGATGATGAATCCCGAGTGTGCTCATTTGATTGGTGTGTTGCTACACGCTGAGATTGTCACACTCGGTGGAATCGATGCCGTCGGCGGATTGGAACTTGGGGCGGTCCCACTGGCCGGCATCGCCATCGCAAAGGCAGGACGCGGCTCGAATCTTCGCGGCTTCATGGTGCGAAAGGAAGCCAAGGGCCGCGGCGGGCGTAAGACTGGAAACCCTCCAGGCATCGAGGGCTCGACGCTCAAATCAGGTGATCGTGTAGTATTGCTTGAGGACGTGACGACAACTGGCGGCTCAGCATTGAAGGCTGCTGTAAGACTCTCCGAAATGGGCTGCGAAGTGGCTGCCTGTATCACGATTCTTGATCGGGAAGAGGGCGGCCAAGGTGCCTTTGAATCGGCCGGCATTGCTCTGGTTCCGTTGATCGTGCGCTCGGACGTGACGGGTGAGTGAATGGACTCCCACGTCATCGATTCGAGCGAACCTTACCATCCCGAAAAGTTGACTGAGAAGGAATATGTCGGCGCTGCTGCTTACTTCGAACAGGATCTCCGCGCCGGAGTGATCCTCCGAGTTGAGGAATTTCCCGAGATGCGCAAACCCTCCTACAAGATTGAGGTCGATTTTGGGCCGGTTATTGGGCGCAGGTGGAGTTCTGCGCAAATTACCAATTACGCGCGGTCTGATTTGGTTGGTCGGACCGTGGTTGGTGCGCTCAACTTGGGTGACAAGACTCTGCCAACAGGTTTTG
>CAXGBP010000269.1:0-1663 GCA_964007685.1 uncultured Candidatus Poseidoniales archaeon
CCTCCAAGGAATGTGGCGCAGAGTGTTAGCACGCCGGATGAGAGAGGCTCGGGAACAATTAGGTGATGGGTCGAGCCCTCGAATCCAGGGATTAGATTCAGCAACGAGAGGTCGGAGGCGATACCGTTTACTCCGAGACTGGTTCCAGTAGGTACGCCTCCGGTGGTTTGCGCGTCGAGCAGAACGCCGCGCAGATCCAAGTTCATGCCGAGGGCTTCGACCTCGGCCGTCGCGCGAGCGGATACAACGATTCGTCCGCCTTGTACATCTTCGATTTCAATGACGCTGTATGGGCCGACTATCTCAATGACATGAATCGTTGCGCTTCGCAAATTCTCACCAAGCGCCTCCATTTCTTCGAGGACGATTGGAGGCGTTGTCGGCATATTGGAGGCGCGCAAATAGAGTCGATCGACTCCATCACCTCCGCTGCGAATTGCGAGACCATAATCCTTAGTCGGTTTGATGACCATTCGATCGCTCATGCCCTCGGCGAGGAGGATGATTTCGCCTCGACTGTTGATAGCGCGGCCGTTGGCCTCGATGTAGAGTGACATTCCATCAGCCGAGGCAGAGAAGTCGAGCACAGGAGTCCCTTGGAATGCGAGGCTTTGGGTGATGTCGAAATCGAGGTCTGGCTCTGTCGTGAGATTAATCGCGTCAGGGACATCGGTCAGGAAGACCGTAGCCGGCCACCAAGAACCGTCCATCCATTGCATCTGTTGCATCATAATCGAGTCTACGGCAGGACCGGCTCGACGATATGCATCTGGCACGGTCATATCCAGCGATATGGCCGTGCCTAGGCTGGCGCGTAGATCGATGGATTCGGGAATGTCATTGATCAGCATCTCTGTCCGTGCACCGGCCTCTCGATTGATCAGAAGGGCGTGAATCCAATCAAGCCTATTCGACATCACGAAGTGAGTTGTTGTTGTTACTTCGGTAATCCCCCCGCTTGTCTCTCGAATCGAGAATTCCGAATCGAGTCCGAGCGCAGTGGATTCGCCAACGGTCAGACCTTGCAGTGTCATCATCAGGTCTTGACCGTTGATACCTCGCGCGTTCAGCATGAATTCACTGCGCGCGGGCAACCATCCATCCAAACCCATGGCGATTGCCCAGTCTTCACCGTTTGAAGTCGGGGTACGACTGACGGAGATATCGATAATCGGAGGTAAATCCGGAATCCATCCACGGATGTGGAAGCCATCCGAGATTCCGGATGGGGCTGAGTTCAGAGCGATTCCGTGGACCCAAGGTGGGGCATCCGCAGTACCATTTCCATGGCTGGCTTCGAAAATCAGGTCGAAATTGCTGTCTGCATCGAGTTGGAGACCGTAAGAGAATGAACCATTGCCACCATCGGAGCCGGTCGAAATTTCGCTTGTAACGCCGGAGAGTACCGTGTTCACAGAGCGGCCGAGATCGGCAAAGCCGCCAAGGAAGAAAGCTACACCAGCGATACCTTGAGTCGTGTTCAATTCAGGAATTACTAGGCTGTTACCTGCGTCGGCTCCGGTTGGAATGTCGACCGAGAGAGTGGATGGAAGTGGATTGATGAGAACCAGCGCCGACAATCCACCTTCATCCTGAGTCGGCGCATGGTCGACATTGATGCTCATCGTGCGATCGCCGGCGGTGGTCATGAAAGCGGTGCCAC
>CAXGBP010000270.1:0-1656 GCA_964007685.1 uncultured Candidatus Poseidoniales archaeon
GGAGGAGCTCTTGGTATTGCGATTGGAGGGTCTGTTCTGAACGAATATTATCAAAGAAATATGGTTGTACCTGAGGGGTTAGAATATCTCGGTCAATTACCCTTTGAATCATTCCCGGCAGCAATGGAAATAGGGGGAGGATTAGTTGGTGAAGGAAATTTACTCGGTATGCAATTAATTGAAAATGCTCAGTTGGCATTTGTAGAGGGAATGGTTGCTTCAGTCTATGTGGCTGCTGGAATTGCTTTCATCGCAGCCATCCTAGTAAAGCGATTTATGCCGACTAGAGTAATTTAGCCGAGGCGGCGATTAGTTTCGGCAAGTAGTTGTCTGGGTATTTCTGTTCCAATTGTCCTTCGTTCCCCGTCTGGATGATCAAACGAAAGTGAGGTCGCGTGAAGGCAAAGGCGATTCACACTCGCCTTACCAAAACCGTGCCTCGTATCTCCAGCAACTGGGCACCCTAGATTCGCCATATGCAATCTGATTTGAGCTCGGCGTCCTGTGTCTATTTTGATGCGGATGAGGCTGTGTGCTGGCCCTACTTTCTCCAGCCACCAATTTGTGATTGCCTCTCTACCACCTCTTCTTCCATCCTCAACCAAGCGTACTCGCTTGTCTTTTGTCTCAAGTATTCGTAGAGTCTCCACTCCGGAGTCTGAAGGAGGTTTTCTATGCACTACTGCGTGATAGATTCGCTCTACTGAGCGGTTTTTGAATTGTTTTTGGAGCATGTCTTTGGTTTCTGCAGAACGCGCGAAAATCATACATCCAGATGTCTCTCTATCGAGTCTGTGAACTAAGTGTGTGCGGGTTCTACCATTTTCCCAAGCCCATTTTGCGACTCGGTCATACATCGTATCTACTTCGCCTCTGTCGGTTGCTACGGAAAGAAGCCCGGCTGGTTTCTCGGCAAGGATTACCTCTTCATCGGAAAACAAAACCTCGGGTTCCGGAATTATTTCTTTGGGTTGAGTCAGTGGTTTGTCACCATCTGCTTTCGAAAGAACTTCCACCAACGAGCCTTTTTTGACTTTCATATTTGCCCGAGTTGCCTTCTCTCCATCGACTCTGACTCGTCCATGATCTACCATTCGGCGAAGGGAATTTCGTTTGGCTGTGGGATGAAGGGATGCCAGAACCTCAAGGAGGATTGTGTCCTCTGTGGTTTCGACTGAGGGGTCCGGCATGTGCTTGCCAATAGGCCCTACTCATCAAACTGACCGTTACTTCCACCATTGTAGAACTTCAAGCGTTGGACTAACGCCGAATTTTTCCTTCCAAATCTGCCGTGCAGAGGTCTTCATATTGAACGGCATAGACCTCATCAGATTCTCGAAAATAGATTCGGCTATATCTCTTGATTCACCCTTATCCTTAGGATCAATCACAGAGATGATTAGATCGATTAATTCGACCAGTTCTTCTTTGGTATTCGGCTCTGATTTGTCCAACAATGCCAATGCTAACGGGTCCAACACACCATCGGGGTCGAGGCTGTTATTTGTCTCGAATTCCATCAAAGCGGCTTTTGTTTGGGGCCCAAAGTGGCCGTCGACTGACAAATTGGAATTTGACATTTTGTTGAGTAATTCTTGCAGCCTCGAGACGTCCTTACCTTTGTTTCCCTCGTGCAGAATCCTAGAGCCTAATTCT
>CAXGBP010000271.1:0-1650 GCA_964007685.1 uncultured Candidatus Poseidoniales archaeon
GCCACTCACCGCGTTCCCAAACTGGAACTCGTTCGTAGATTCCAATATCTTGCTTGATGTCGTCTACAATCTCATCGAAGATTACGGATTGAAGAATTACCACCGTTAGAATTCCAACAACTGCAAATGCGCCGGCTGCCAAAGCTAGACGGCGCCGGTTGTAGCCTCGCGATTCTAGGAATTCTCCAATTAGTTCACCAATTGGAAGGATTTCGCTTTTCGGAATCGCCGGAGAGTCGTCTTCGAGAATAAGTTCAGCCTCAAGAACGGGAGAGGGAGCCTCGTGCGCATGGTCCTCTGGACCATGATCGTGGTCGCAACACTCCTCTCCCATGATTTGGCCGGGGTATGTGTCCTTCTTGAGTTCATCTAGAATCAGTAATCTCGGGTAGAGGGATAATTATCCCATAACCAATGATAGCGCTTCCCATATTCTCGCTCATGGTGAAATCGCGACTTCCCAGTCGAGGTGAGTGAAGTCTGAGCAGCAGGAGGAGTGGTCATACGAAGGCAATCCACCATTAGGTCTAAAGTTGGCTCAATCCAATCAGATTCCATTTGATGTGGTACTGTGTATGCATCGAAATGAAAGGACACTTTACCGCTAGCTGTGGCAAAGGTGACATTTTTTGATTCCTTAGCATCGAGATTAACATAAACAAAGTAGGCAATAGGATGAATCGGAGTGGATACACCAGTTTCATCTAAGCAACGTCTAAGATGCCATTGATAGAAGTCCGCTTGGATTCTATACCAACCACCAAAATCCTGAAATTCATCAAGTGATTTGGTGTTAGGACGTCCAGCATATTCTCCTTTCTTTCCCATTTTGAAGTGTTTGGCTTTGGATTTGAAGTCAATGATTACGAGCTTTTCGTTGCCATCCTCATCTGTAATCGAGAATATCTCATCGAGTTCACCATAGATGTCAAACGCGGGGTTCTTTTCTCCACTACGAATGTAGGGCAAGGCAGTTTTCTCACTCGTACGCCACCCTCCTGGGCGACCACATATACGATTCACAAAATCAGGATCATTTGGGTGGGTCCATGGTACGGCATCTTCGAGAGGCGTTCCCCGAAGAATAGCCATCTTACCGGAGCGCCCTTGAGAAATTTCGTGACGAAGGCGACTTGCCTCCGCCTCTAAGAGAGTACCTGTTGCTGTATTCAAAGTTGGACTTGGACTGGGGGGTGATTCAGGTAATTCATAGCACCATTTCATCCAGAATGTTCTGGGGCTTTTGAGAAAGAGATCAACACCGGAGCGGCTTAATCTGAGGCGTCGGTTTCGTTTCAAATCATTTGCTGTAGCCGAATCATACCTAGATACAGCCTCAACATTATGTGAACCAAAATAGGTAGGCAAATACCTTTCAGGGAGGTGCTGATATGATTCATTTCCAGAATTGCCTATTGTCATATTACACACTTGCTCCTTTTTCTAATCAATCTTCTGTCGGCCCATTTTCTCTCGGCAGATCGATTCTGAACATTATTGGGTGCTCTTCATCAGAGGTAAGCACCATCACCCATTCGGGATAAAGAGAGGATACTGCCGGCATGAATCTTTGAACTGCCACAACATTTTCTTCTCCAAATTCACGCTCAACGAGGGCCATGATTAGACCAAAATCCACACCCCAAGGAG
>CAXGBP010000272.1:0-1644 GCA_964007685.1 uncultured Candidatus Poseidoniales archaeon
CGCACTTTCCGATGCCACGTTCGATAAGAGCTCCTATGAGGAGGCCAACTGGTGGAATGAGGAATCCAATCTAATGTCCATTGAAGGAGTAGCCGAGAAGACCGGTTTCCTCCTCTTGATTACAGCGGCCACCGCCATAATGACGGCTTTTTCTATGCCAGAAGCATCGCCATTGATTTTAATTGGGTTAGTGGGAGGTTTAGTCGTTGCTTTGATAGTGATTTTTTCTGGCTCCATGAATCCACTACTGATTTGCTCTTACGCAGCTTTGGAGGGGCTGGTTCTTGGAGGAATAACTTGGATTTTCGAGGTTGCATTAGATATGCCAGGTATTGGTGTTATTGCAGCACTTCTCACATTCCTCATCCTTGGGGCCATGATTGCCATCTACAGAGCCGGACTAATTGCATGGGATCGTAACACCCAGATTGCTGTCTCATCAGCACTAGTTGCAATCATCTTGATCTACCTAGTTTCAATCATAGGTTCCTTTTCTGGTTGGTACCATATTCCGTACATTCACGGCGCCGGTCCCATTGGTATTCTGTTCTCTCTCTTCGTTGTAGGAATTGGAGCTCTTTGTTTGGTTGCGGACTTCGACTTCATCGAGAAGGGAGTGGAGAGAGGAGCACCCAAACAATTGGAGTGGAGAGCGGCCTTCGGTTTGATGGTCACATTGATTTGGCTCTATCTTGAGATACTCAAACTCCTAGCTAAGATAGCCGCTTCGAGGTAGTGTATGGAAACAGACCTTATCGCCAGCCTAGCGGCGGCGGGAATAGCACTCGGAATCATCGAGGGAATCAAGCCAGGTCCGCTTCTGACCATGGTGATTAGGGAGTCTCTGTCCAAGGGATTGAAAGCCGGTATGTGGACGGCCGCGGCACCAATCTTCACCGACGGCCCGATGATAATCGCCAGCCTCTTGCTCGCTGGTTGGATGGCCACACAACCCTCGATTCTATTCTCCATATCCCTTCTCGGAGCGTTATTTCTGACTAAGATGGGATTGGAATGTTTCTCATTGGAAGCACCTGATCCTGACAATACAGATATCGACGCTTCAGGATCTTTCAAACGCGGTATCGTAACCAATCTTCTAAATCCTCATGTGTACATGTTCTGGTTCCTAATCGGTGGCCCTCTGATGGCTTCAGCCGCGGAGCAGGAACCTTTGGCTCCAATCCTGTATGCCATCTGCTTTCTGATCACTATTATCCTCGTGAAGGCCTCAATTGCTTGGCTGTTTGTAGGAGGAGGAACCTGGTTATCTCCTAGGAAATATCGAATCGCGATGGTAATCTGCGGCCTCGCAATGCTTGGTTTCGCAGCAAGTTTCGCATACCAAGCGTATGGTTTGTATCCAGAAATTATCTAGAGGGTTCCTGAACCCCCAAGGGGCAACTCAGTCAGAGTGCCGTTGCCTCGAAGAGACGGTCCAGCAACCATGGTCCCAAAGATACCAATTTCACCACCTACATTGTGAGCCAAACCAAACCATGGCCTTCCATACTGGTCAATTATGATGTCATTGAAGTCACCGAATCCACCACACCGATTGAACCCACAGTCTGCTGTGGTGTCAAGAGGATCACCCCAAGCATTGACCTGCACAGTTGTCATCAGAGGCATAGGGCCGAATAC
>CAXGBP010000273.1:0-1616 GCA_964007685.1 uncultured Candidatus Poseidoniales archaeon
GATGAACGGCGCCTAAGATCTTCGACTTCACTAACTAAACGCTCGAGCTGTGCTTCCATATCTAATATCAACATCACATGTTCTTCTTCTGAGCGTAGTAGGCGGGCATTTTCATCCTGCAGTTCCGAGAAGCGACCCTGCTCCCCCCCTCCTTCGATATCGGCTCGGCGAAACCGCTCATTTTCCAGTAATGTCTCCATCTGGACAATCCTAGAATTCGCTACTCGCAAAGCCTCTTCCAATTCCGCCACTTTAGCCCTCTCAGAACCCCCACTTTCTCGTGCATCTAACTCCATCTCCAATGCGCGACCACGTTGTCGAGAAGAGGCCAACTCCCCTTCAACTCTGAGCACTTCCTCCCAAACCGAAATCACCTCTTCAGCGAGTCGTTCGGGCGACATATCAGAGAGGCGCGCGGCTAAATCCGGCCCCTCCTCTTCCCCAAGTCCCTGCGACGGGTTCCCATCACTCATTTCACTCGACAACCAATCTCATAGACCTGCTATTGAACCTTGAGGGATTGAGAGAGAATTAACACCAGTATCTCTGTGTTGTACATCTCACCGGTCTCGTGGCGTTTATATCACGACCTCAGGTGGCCAGCGCGATGAAGGCGTATCGGGCAATAGGTAGTTTTCGGGCCCACAAGAGTCAGCAAGACTTCAGTCATGACCTAGTCGCTCTGAATGAGGACGATGCTAAACACCGCGTATACTCTAACTTCGGCAGCCGTCATGGGGTACCCCGACGCTTCGTCTTAATCAATAGCCTCAAAGAAATATCCCCTTCCGAATCAATCGCTCCAATCGTGGTTGCCCACTTTCGCGACACCACCATTTCCGAAGAGGAATGAAACCCTCTCCCAAGCGCGGCGTTCAAAGCCACCCTCGATATCGTCCCTAAGGAGGTCCGAGAGTGCACAGGTTCCACCCCTCCCCAAACCTACTACTCATCGGAGGCCCAAAGACTGGGACCACCTCATTGATGCACTGGTTAGCCTCACATGAGGAAATCCACCATCCTTGGAAGAACGAAAGCCACTTCTTGATGGCCGGCCCAGCAGAGTTCCCTACCTCCCCTATCCATCCCAAGGGGACCGCCATCCTAGCCCCCAGAGCTGATCTCGATGGGTCCGAGGAGCATCGATGGGTGATGGACAAATCCACTTTCCACCTCTATTCCTCGCGCGCACTCGAGGCGGTTTCCGAACATTTACCAGACGCACGGGTCATTATCACCCTACGCCATCCAGTGGACCTGATGCTTAGCATGCATCAAGAACATCGCAAGAGGTTGATTGAGTATGACACCGACCAGGCCACTATGATCGAATTATCGCGAAATCAATCATTCCTCCCTGACGAGGATATACCTGAAACCTACAGTTTCCTACAATTCCCCCGGATGAAAGCACCTACTCTTCGTTGGATTGAAGAGTTGGGTGAGCGAGTTAGGGTTGTTCCATTATCTTCGATTGCCACTGACCCACTAACTACCACTAACAAAATCCTCTCATGGTTGGGTACCAATGAGATGCCACCAGGCACCAAACTCCCTCGTTACAATGAGAGAGGTCAGATGAATTCTGCAGGCTGGGCAAAGATGCTTCGCACACC
>CAXGBP010000274.1:0-1592 GCA_964007685.1 uncultured Candidatus Poseidoniales archaeon
ACTTTCGTATCGTACAATTATTCGATGATGGAGCGGCTGGAATCGAGGTCGCAGTCTACTCGCTTCTGATGCTAGCGCTATGTATCGCAGCGGTTATCTGGCTTGCTCGTCAGCAGCGCCAATCCCTCGTTAATCGTGGCACTGAGAGCCTCCTCAATAACAGTCGTGGCCAAGCCGTGGTACTCCTTCTCTCAACCACTGCCCTCGGTGTCTGGATTGGCTCGACCGCAGTGACTCTCGTCGGCACCGCCATGATGTTCCTCCTCATCAGCGGCGAAGCCGAGAAGCCACCAACAGCATACGTCTTCGGTGGCGTTTTCCTGATGCTATTCGCCAGTTGGTCATGGACGGCAACGCTAGCCCAAGCGGTTGTTGGAATGCTCCTCTTCCTCGCTCCATGGCTTCTCTCAACTTCTGAAGAAGAAGCCCCACTATCCCTTGTGTTCAGTGACACGCGAGTGAGGATGAAGCTCGCCCGCACGATTCCATGGTTCGCAGCCGCAGCCTTCCTCACCCTGACATGGCTTCTCCTGACTGCAGAAATCGATGGCACCAGCCTTGCAGCCCACGAATTCTACGGTGCGCCAATCCTCGCCATCGCAATCCTCGCCCTCACCGTCTATGCTTGGGGTAAGACAGTCGACGCTCGGAGAGGCAACGCTCTGATGCTCACAACACTCGCAGTATCGCTGGGTCTGGCATGGTCAGCAGATAGCTTCAGCCTACCTGGCGACCCCACGCTGATGCTCACCGATACAATCTCGCGCGGTGCCCTCGCAATGTTCTTGCTGACTTGGCTGGTAATCGCTATCCCACCGACGGCGAAACACACCTATGATACAGCACGAAAAGTCGTTCCTCACCTACGCAAAGACGGACTCACTGCACCCTCAAATTCTGCTCGACTACGTCTCTTCGGCTCACACCTTGCCCACCTCGGAATCATCTTACTATTGCTTGGCCATGTGCTGACAACCACATTGGTCGACCGCGCAGATCCGAGCCATCTGATTACCCTTGAGAAAGACAACGCGGTCGAGTTCCACGGCTACGAATTCACCTTCCGCGAAACAGTCCTGTTAGCGGAGGACGACCCCGATTACGAATACAACATTGGCAATGGCTTCGCGGGCTTCGTCATCGAGGTCACGTGTGATGGGGAGAAGATCGACGAAGTTACCCCCGGAATTCTTCGATTTGGCGTGCAAACCGCGCGCTCGGAGGTTGATAGGATGATTCGCCCGAGCGGGGATTTAATCTTCATTTTGGATCAGCAGCAGGCCGAAATCAGCCTTACTTCGATGAAGAATGGAGAGACAGACGAGGTCTCCGAAATCCGCGTCACAGTCCATGATTTGCAAGGTTCCCACCTCGTCTGGACCGGCTGGGGCCTCATCATGCTGGGAGGCGCCCTCGCTCTTACTTCGAGTGATAGATATCGCTCGGACGAAGAAGAATAATCTGATTCGGAAGTGTGGTCAGCTCCACCACTCTTCCTCCACTCCAGCAATCTTGGCCAGTACCTCAATTTAGAGAGACACTCACCCTTTGGGTGAACCGAGCGTATCAAAAAGGGGAGATAGGTCGGCGGG
>CAXGBP010000275.1:0-1586 GCA_964007685.1 uncultured Candidatus Poseidoniales archaeon
TTGTTCGGTCAGAATTGCCTCGTCAGCGCCTTGGGCTATTCTCCACTTCTTGGCTTTTAGATGACCAAAGGATCCCGCCCCGTGAACTATTGTGATAGCGTGTCCTTGAGAGATGAGTTGCTGAGTTAAGTTCGCAAGATTTGCGATGACATCGGCATCTATTGTCTTCATTGCAGACTTGTCGGTAATCAAGCCGCCGCCGAATTTGATGAGCAGATGAGCCATCTTCGTCATCATCGCCACATGGCCCGCCTCTTTGGCTTATGCGGCTTAGCGACATCTGGAATAGGTCACCTTCATTGCCTCCGGTCGCCTCGCGAATTCATGACGAGTGATGGCGAGCTTGAGCGATTCCAGCGTTGGTTGCAGAGTCGCTTGGCTGATGCTGAGAAGATCGAGTCAAAGGCCGATCGCCATCGAACAGTGACGCGTTTGCAGAGTGCGATTCAGGAATGTATCAATTTCCGGCAATCCCTTGAGGCTCATCAGGCCGTCGAAGACCCATTCATTATGCGTGAATCTCCAGTGAGGGCTGTCACCGAGGGCGAAGTACGCTCTACCGTCAGTGCTGATGGACACTGTTCTTCATGCAATGCACAGATGGCTGCAGACTTGGAATTCTGTCCACTCTGCGGTAAATTCGAATGAGATTAGAAAGGCCAATCGAGTAAATTCACTCTTCTTCTTCGACCCAGCGTGCGCGTGCGAGAACGTACTCAGGATCGTCGTTATCGATGACGCTGATGTATTGTGCAGGGACATTTTCTGTCAGGTAGACTGTAATTCCAGCGTGCCAAATGGTCTCGCCGGCTGCATTCATCTGAGCGGTATCGACTTCGAGGATGGTGGGCAGGGGGAAGTGCACGTGGCCGGCCTCTGCTGCTGTGCGAATCGATGCAGAAAGGTGGACATGAGCGCGACCGCCTGGTGAGATACCCACATCTAGCAGATTTTCGGTTTGTTCGGGGTCACAAGGGAAGTACAGAGCATCAGGGATGTTATCTGTGGGTAGATCGAGTTCAATCTCCACCGTATGGCCATAGGTGGCGCGGATGGTGTTGCCACGAATTTCGTAGCGACCCTTTGGGTCGGTTTCGACAATCGCTCGGAAGTGGTGTGGTCGAAGCCAGTGGAATCTCTTACCTCCACTCTGCTTGAATTGGCGAATGATATCCTTGACGTCAATCCATCCGTTGATGTCCATCTCAAGGTCGAATTTTTCAGGTGCATGGCGTAGAACGAGAGCGAGTCTTCGAGCGAGACTATTACGCTCTCCAGTACGCATTATGAAGCGTCCTTCTGCGTTGCATGCAGGGCAAAGATGGTCGTCAGCATAGAAGCCGTGGTTGGTGCATTCGCGTATCATATGGGCCGGCGAATTGTGGCCCTTTCATGAACCCGCCGGTCGAGTCCGTAGGACTCGGGGCCGCGCTATACTCAACGGTTATTGGGCGAGAGCGCGGCGCTTGGTGCGTGAAGGCAGTCATTGTCGATTGGATGCGTTCCCCATTCCATCGGGCACACAAAGGCGCACTCAAGGATGTGCGTCCCGATGAGATGGCTGGGCAGGTGGCTCGTTCACTGCT
>CAXGBP010000276.1:0-1577 GCA_964007685.1 uncultured Candidatus Poseidoniales archaeon
GGGCCACTACTGCCCTCTAATTCGACGAGGACGTTTGAGACGACCTCGTCGAAGGCTACGGCAGTTTCTCCATCGGGTTCGGCGATGATGCGGTGAACGCCGTCATCGCCGCCGCGCACGATTCCTGGATCGAAGGGGAGTGCTCCGAGGAATGGAACTTCGAGTTCGAGAGCGGCGGTTGCTCCGCCGCCCGACTTGAAGACGTCGAGGGTGAGTGACCAATCTCCGTTCTCATCGGCTGTCGCTTCAATCGGAGTGCCAGTCGGTCCGATGACGCTGACTTCTGAGTTCGGCTGCGCCGTTCCGCGAATCGTGTATCCACTCATATTCTCGACGACCCCCAAGCATGGTAGTGAGATTGTCTTAGCAAAATTAATCGATTTTCGCGAGTCGAGCAAGGCGACGTCTTGAGGTGTTGTGACGATGACGACGCCGTCGATTCCTGGAAGACTCTGAGAGACTGTCAGCGGCTCGTCGCTTGTTCCCGGAGGAAAGTCGATGATGAGTGCGTCGAGTTCTCCCCAAGCGACGTCGCCGATGAATTGCTGAATGGCACCGAGTTTAATCGGACCTCGCCAGATGACTGGCTTGTCTGGATCTTCGATGAGAAAAGCCATCGAGATAACCTTCAGGCCGTGCGGTCCGATGGCAGGAAAAATCTGCCCGTCCTCGACGTGGAGATCGACATCCTCGATGCCGAGCATTTTCGGCACATTTGGACCGGTAATGTCGATGTCCATCAAGCCGACTTTCTTACCTTGACGAGCGAGTGAGAGAGCTAGGCCAACCGATACAGTAGATTTTCCAACGCCGCCCTTTCCGGAGAGGACCATGACCTTGTGCTTGATCTCCTCGTCAAGTTGCTTCATCCGCATCTTTCGCCGCATCTGAGCATATGCCTGCTCCATTTGCGCGTTCTGCTCGGGGGATGCTGGAGTCTCTTCAGGGGCTGCTTGGGACTCTGCCATCGGTAGGCCGCCGCTGGGGTGATGGGAGACTGGTGAATCTGACATCATTCTGAGGGGCAGCGTGAGGCCTACTTCAAGCCTACGCGGAGGAGGAGGAAGACTTGATGAGCGCAATATCAGCCCTACGGGCTGCACTACATTGTTCACGAAGGACAGTATTCTATTGGTGTCTGATTCAAGTAGGCTGGCGTTCATCGGTTGTCATGCGACTCCTCTTCATCTGTGTTGGGAATACCTGTCGCAGCCAGATGGCCGAGGCCTTGGCCCGCCACATGGGGCATGAAGCGGCCTCGGCCGGCACGCATCCAGGAGACACTGTCGCTAGCAATTCGCTTGCTGTTCTTCAGGAAATTGGGGTCTCGACGGAGGGTCTCAGTCCAAAGTCAGTTGACGATGTAGAGACCGAGGGTTGGGACATGATCATCAGCATGGGATGCGGTGTTCATTGCCCTATGCTGCCAATCGCAGAGGATTGGGGGTTAGACGACCCTGTTGGTGGGCCAATCGAGGTCTATCGGAGCACTCGTGACACCATTGTCGGCAACCTCGAGAGGCTCTCTGCTGAGCAGACCGACGCTTAGAAAAGTGAGTCTTGTTTCCCGAATTTCG
>CAXGBP010000277.1:0-1575 GCA_964007685.1 uncultured Candidatus Poseidoniales archaeon
TGAGTCTTGAGATTTTGACGCGGCGGTTCGTCGAACATCTTTGCCCGTGAGCGACCGACCATTTTCATGACGAAGCCGCCGAGATACTTGTTGACGAGTTTGTCTCTGCGCGAGAAATTCTCGATGCCGTTGACGTATTCGAGCGCGCGGAAGGAGCTGCCGAAAGTGCGGTAGATGACAGCGACGATCGACTTGCCCAGAACTTGGTTGCTGAATTCCATCCAACGGTCTTGTTCCGCATCCTCTCCGGCCCGAGGGAAGAGGTTACCATGCTGCGAATCGATGTAATGCAGAATGTCATTCGACTCGTTCATTGCGGTTCCATCCGAGTCGACAAATACGGGCACTGCGCTCCATTCTGACCAATCGAGTTCGGCCTTTTTCATTGGTTCGACCTCGACGTCTGCGTAGCGGATTCCACGACTTCCAAGCAGTGCACGAATCTTGAAGCAAAACGGGCATGATTGGAATGAATAGATTGTTGGCAAGCCATTGACGACTTGCTCTGGGAAGAGTGTCGCCCCTTGATCATCGGATTCAGCCATGATTGCCATGTTCTCTCCGAAAGGGCTCCATTTCTCAATGCATCGGCTGAATCGTTCTGTGAGAAGATTATGGTAAAAAGCGATCTTAGTGGAGATATTCAGCCCGCCGAAAACCCATATATGGCTGGACGGCCGGATGAACCATGACTGCTCTATTCACCTCCGAATCGGTGAGCGCAGGGCATCCAGACAAGCTCTGTGATGCAATCTCTGATGCGATTGTCGACGCGTGTCTAAACATTGATTCTAGCGCACGCGTCGCAGTCGAAACTCTGGTCAAAGGAATGAGTCAACAAGCAGTGATTATCCTCGCTGGAGAAGTCAGCCTCGATGGCGATGCTCCCGATTACGAAGCCATCGCTCGTGCTACAGCCGCTCGCATCGGCTACACCAATCACGCGATTGGCATGGATGCGACTTCGAGCGATTTGTGCGACGTCCAAGTCAATGTGACGACGCAGGCTGCGAATATCGCTCAAGGCGTCGATGGTAACTCACTGGATGATGTCGGTGCAGGCGATCAGGGAATGATGTTCGGTTACGCTTGCACTGAAACCGAGACCGGTGGGCAATTACACGGTCGCTACTTTCCTCTTCCAGCTGCCCTCGCTCAGCGCATCTGCCGCCGCCTCGACATGATTGTCGCCAATGACGAAATCGATTGGATCCGACCGGATGGAAAGAGCCAGGTAACGGTCGAGTACGACGACGATGGGAATCCACTGCGAGTCCACACCGTTGTAGTCGCGGTGCAGCATGATGACGCTCTGAAAGATCGCTTCGGAGGCGATGTCGAAGCCGAGCAGGCACACATCCGCGAGGTCATCAAGAGCGAGGTTGTGGAGCACGCGATTCCAGCCCACTGGATCGGGGGTGGCTACATTCTGCACGTCAATGGAACGGGCCGCTTCGCCGACCCTGGCGGACCTTACGCAGATGCAGGTATCACAGGTCGAAAAATCGTCGTCGATACCTATGGCGGCATGGCTCGTCATGGCGGCGGAGCTTTCTCTGGCAAGGATCCTACCAA
>CAXGBP010000278.1:0-1571 GCA_964007685.1 uncultured Candidatus Poseidoniales archaeon
CGCAGTCCCGCACCTTGGTGGTTCCTCAAAAGTTGGTCCTTCTGGATGGCCCAAATGTGAGGTTGAGCTGCTTCAGGAAGGTATCCTTCGTCGTCGGTGTTCCTAGGTTGTCTCCGCTCTCTGTCCGATTGAATTTCGACATCAAGTGGAATTGAAATCGCTGCTGGGTTCAGCGCTGGACGTGAGGCTGCTCGCATCAAATTGAGTTCTCGACCATCTGTCCAACGCTGGTTGCGCGCGTCGTTCTCACGATTGGGCGATTCCTCCAGTCGGGGAGCTTCTGAATCTGGGCTATTGACGCGCGCCCATTCTCTAATTGGTGCTGCTACTGGAGTCGATTTGTCTTCACTCGGATCGAGAATGACAATCTCAGTACTCGCCGCGCTGAGGAGGTGAGCAAGGTGGTGCCTAGCCTGACGAATCGGAGTGTCGGGTCTAAGGATACCGAGTTTGTGCCTTTCCTCATCACCGAGAAATGGAACCTTCGAAACTCGCAAATCCCAGGATGAGCTGGAGACATTAGCGAGGATGATGAGGTCTGCAGTGCAGCCTAGAGCACCCTCGGGTGTGGTCAAGCGAATGTTTCCTCGGCTGCTCCCACCTCCGCTACGCACCGGAGTTGAGGAGAGAATCGTCTCCAATTCGTCAACCCATTCCGTGCCTCCCGAGGGGTTGGATTGACCTGTCGTCTCCTGCATCTTTCTCAGTCTCGAATGTGCGTCGACGAGGTTCTGAACGACGGCGGCTGGGAGTGATATCGAGCCGTCGCCGGCTTCGATTCCTGCAGCGAGATCTATTCTCGATAGAGCCGCAGTGAGCCATTCATCACCAGTTTCAGGAGCATTAGCAACCGGCAGATGCTGCCCGCTGTGACAACCTCGCCAAAACTCTCGGTTCGAAAGCACGCTCTGGTCATAATCAGCCATTAGCGCATGATTGGAATTTGCAAGAGAAAGTAGCCACCACTGCGTCGCCTCCTTGACCGGTCCTTTGCGTAGATCTGGTTCCTCCCTCGCGAGTGTGACAAGCCAGCGATCGAGGGCTCCCGGGCCACCGAGTAGGTGATCACTGCGGGCCAAATCTGTCAGCAAATCTGCAGTTGCCTCGGCAACTAAATCATCAATCGAAGGGTGTCCATCAACCTCATCGAATAATGCCAACGAGCGCTGCAGAGCCAGCGCTCTCAAACCCTCCAAAGACCATGCATTCGGCCCATGGCAAATCCCAGCAAGACTCGCCATCCAGTGTCCAAGAGGCTTGCTGGACGCCATCACCTCAGATCCTGGAAGCGCAGCCCCGAGGTCAGCAAGAGCTCGACTCCACTGGTGTGAATCATCTACCGCAGTCGGGTCAATAATCAGAATACTGCTGTCCGGATTAGAGCGCAATTGCTCTGCGATTATGAGAGTCGCTTGAGCAATCGAATGTGACTCGCGCTGCAATTTGAAGCGTCGGTGCGCAGAGCGCTCAAAATCCGAGAGGTCTGCGATTTCGTGAGCCGGGACCCACGGCACGCCATCGAGATTCTTCAGAGCGTAATCGTCAACAATCAGCAATCCGTGTTCTCCCAG
>CAXGBP010000279.1:0-1567 GCA_964007685.1 uncultured Candidatus Poseidoniales archaeon
TCTGTTGCCATTGAGAAGAGGGGTGCCGTTGCCAATCGCATGGGTACCCTTGCGATTACGGATGGAAGAGGAAAGCAGCCCCAAGAATCACATAAGCGCCCAGTAGCATCGCCCCTTCCAACCAATTCGATTTCCCATCAGCAGCAATCAGATTCGCAATCATAACCGCGCAGAACACAGCTACAGTCTCAAGCATACCAAACTCGAACGTCAGCGGCACGCCCAGTAACCAAGCGATGAGGACCATCAGCGGAGCGACGAAGACAGCAATCTGCGTCGAGGAGCCGACGGCGATGGCAAAAGACAGATCCATCTTGTTTTTTGCAGCAACTGAAACAGCGGTGAAATGCTCGGCTGCATTACCAAATAGTGGCAACAAAATCACGCCGATGAAGAGATGAGGCAGCCCGACATCAGCGGCGGCAGATTCGACTGAATGCACCAAAATCTCAGCCATCCAAGAGACTAGGACTGTGGCGAGAACAAGGAGGATTATGGCATCGCGTTGGGTCATTTCGGGAGATTCGTGATGTTGTCCCTCGGTGACGAAGAGATGCGCGTGTGTGCGGAATTGGAAGTAGAGGAAAAGCCCGTACAACCCCAGCAAAATTATTGCTGCAATGTGACTTAGATTCTCTACACCTCCCTCATCATAGTCTCCACCAACAGATGAGTGGAAAGCGGTTGGTACGATGAGCACGACCACCGCTAAAAGCAAGAGACTACTATTGGTGCTGACCTGCACAGCGGAGAATTCTTGCTCTTGAAAATGGATTCCACCCCAGACGAAGGCGAGCCCCATGACGAGGAGGAGATTTCCGAGGATGCTTCCAATCAGGCTCGCTTGTACAAGGTGGATCATCGTGTTCGCGGTTTCACTGCCCACTCCGGCGGTGTATGCGGCATAGATAGCGAGCCCAGCAATGATCATCTCTGCAGCATTTCCGAAGGTAGCGTTCAGCAGCCCCCCTAGTGATTCGGAGGTACGCAGAGCGATTTCTTCGGTTGCGCGGCCCATCAGGAATGCGAGCGGCATGATTGCTACCATAGAAGCGAAGAAGGCGCCTGTTGAGTCATGTGAGATGTATGCGTAATACCAGGTAATAGGCACGGCAAGAAGTAGGAGGTTCAGCTTGGTTTTCTTGGGTGAAAATGCTCCTAGTATGCTCAAGTTTGTCGATTGCGTTCCGGTTGCCTCGGCGGTTGCGGGCTCACTCATGGTCATGCGCGTGCGTGGTTGATGGGTCAATGTTGCGTCGGCTTCGCGATGCGTTCATGGGTTCCCAGCCGACCCGAGGCATCGTGGTCAGCACCTTCCGCCTCGCCCTCGCCGGTACTCCAGGCACTGGCAAGACGACTGTCGCGACACTTTTGTCTACGGCCGGATTTGGCATCGTGACAATTGAGGAATTGGCACAATCGGCCGGTGCTTTGGGCGAGCAAGACCCGAGTGATGGCGCTCGCCCAGTCGATCTCGATTTGTTGATTGAATCAATTGCTAAATCTTGGGATTCGGCTCCTGCCTCGCCGGAAATAATCGATGGACACCTTTCGCACCACCTCCCCG
>CAXGBP010000280.1:0-1564 GCA_964007685.1 uncultured Candidatus Poseidoniales archaeon
CATCTGCTATCGCGTGGGATATCCAACAGGCTGCGAGCGAGCGGTGGCGTAGCCAAAGAATTGACCATGTCGCGCCTGCACCGAGGATTGCGATTGTCGCTAGTGCGTTTTGCCAGAGTTCGAAATAATAGGTGAGTGCGACAGTGTGATGCAGGGTGAAAACAGCTGCTGAGCCGGCGACTGAAGCAAAATTGCTACCAGTAAGTTCGAGCAAACGGTCGCCAACAAATTGCCTGAAAACGAATTCTTCGACGAGGCTGTTGAGAGTTATCCAATAGATCGCGCCAAGGAAGAATGTTGTCGGATTCAACAACCCCGTCGCACCAATCTCCTCCTTCATCAGTGTAACATCAATCGAATCTCCGAGCACAGCATAAGTTCCCACAATGATTCCAAACATACCGAGTCCAGAGATTATCGCTTCATTACGAGATGACGAGTTAAGGGAATCGAGGCCAAGCAATTCTCGTAATGAGAAATTGCTAGCCTCGACGCGATACAGCCAATAGATTGGAATCGCGATTATCCACAATTTCGCGAAAACGAAGAAGGCCTGCCCAGCGAGTTCTGAGTCAGTCCACGAGTAAGCGAAGAGAATCGAGGTGGTGGGCATCAGAGAGACGAGAAACAAGGCCAGAAGGGCTTGCCGACGACGCTTCATGCACTCTGGTCGAACACGACACAATTGAGGCTTGGGGCGTCATCAGCCGAACAAACGCCTCACCAAAGGCTAAGGGTTGAATTCTAACCCCACCAATTGAGGAGAACTAATGCGAACACCGATACGAGTTGCTGTTACTGGAGCCGCAGGAAACATTGGATACGCCTTGTTGTGGCGAATCGCAAGTGGTGATTGCTTTGGAGCTAATCAGCCAGTAATTCTACAGTTACTGGAAATCCCTCCTGGAATGCAACGACTCGATGGTGTGATTATGGAACTCAAGGACTCGGCGTTTCCGTTGCTACACGGCATTATCGGCACCGATAACCCAAAGATTGCGTTTAACGATGCCGAAGCGATATTCCTCGTTGGTTCACGGCCACGAACAAAAGACATGGATCGGGCTGACCTCGTTGCCGCCAATGGACCCATCTTTGTAGGTCAAGGTAAGGCAATCGATGAAGTGGCTTCACGCGATGTCAAAGTGATCACGGTGGGCAACCCCTGCAATACCAATGCGCTCATCGCCTCCGCTAACGCACCGGGTATTTCCTCTCGACAGTTTACCGCTATGACTCGCCTCGATCAGAACCGTGCAGTTGGCCTGATGGCAGAACGCGCCGGCGTCCCAGCCTCAAAAGTTCTAGACGTATTCATCTGGGGTAACCACTCCAATACGATGTACCCCGACCCGCGTTTTGGGACTGTGGACGGACGCTCAGCGACCGATTTGTTCGATAGCGATTGGCTTCAGGGCTCCTTCCTCGATACCGTATCTACTCGTGGAAAGGCGGTCATAATGGCGCGCGGGGCCTCTTCCGCCGCATCTGCTGCATCGGCTGCTGTGGATCACATGCGCGACTGGTGGCAAGGCTCGAACGGGCGCATCGTGTCCGTCGCGCT
>CAXGBP010000281.1:0-1553 GCA_964007685.1 uncultured Candidatus Poseidoniales archaeon
CAAGAAATCGTCAACATCAACGGCGGCGCAGTAGGACTCGGTCACCCTCTTGCAGCGACAGGTAGCCGGCTCGCACTGACTCTTGCGCACACACTCAAGCGCGAGGGCAAGAAATTCGGAATCGCCACCGCCTGTATCGGTGGCGGACAAGGAATCGCACTGATTATTGAAGCGATCTGAGTTCAGTCAATTTCTGAATAAGTGAGCAAATTCCTCACTTGGAAAGAGGTAAGGTGAATAGCCTTCCCAAAGGGGGCGGGACATGAACACTTACACTAGGAATAGGGTATTGGCGAAAACGTTTGTATGGAGGATTATTGCAACCCTGACAGGAGCTGCGATTGCAGCAGCTCTCAACCCTGATGCCGCAGTTGAGACGGCCGGATGGTTCATTGTCATCGAATTCCCTCTGAAGATGGCTTTCTACTACATGCACGAGAGGGCTTGGGAGAAGGTCAAATGGGGAACCGATGCCAACACAGTGGAAGGTTAGCTTAGTCCTGAATGTACCAGTGTTCCTTCTTGGGAGATAAGGGTCGCTTCATCCAGAGGGGTCGTCGCTCACCTCGAGGGTGAGTTTCACGATCCTTAGCCCATTCATTCCAGCGTTTGTAATATTCAAACGACTTTTCCCGATCTACCTCGATATCACCGTAATCCTCACCGGGACCGGGCCTAGACAGCCTGACCTTCTGCAGCCAGCAGTGTGCACCAGATATCGGGTCAGGCTGAACCGCGTGGGTGATATTCTGGTGAACTCCTCCATCACGCCACCAGATGCGATTTGTATCGGGGTCATCAGATTTCCACGGTTCGACCCCACTAACAGTCTTCATTCTCATTTTCCCATTACCTTGGTCTTCAATGGCGACGGTATTGGTCAGGAAGCGATTTCCACGGTCTTGCTTCCGTCTCCATCGCCCGATGTGATGCGAACAACCGACAACACCGGGTTTGATACCCTCAGTAACCCAAACCTTGTCGACAAACCAACCGATTTCAGTCTCAATTTTCAGTAAATCTCCCTCGGCTACACCGAGTTTCCTCGCATCCTTCGGATGAATCCAAATTGGGTTCCTGTGGGCTATTTCAACCAACCATTTTGCATTGGCTGAGCGGGAGTGGATGTGTTGCGGTAAGCGGAAGTTGGGGAGTAAACAATACTCGTCCTCACCGCTCAAATTCTCAGGATGAACGTGAGATTTCTGGCGATAATGTGGAATCGAATGCTCGGGGTAGCCGAACTCAATCATCGTCTCAGAATAGAATTCCTGTTTTCCGCTCGGTGTTGGCCAGCCCTCCGATTTATGCTTCTCATAAGTCGCCTCTTCGATCAAAAACGCACCATGTTGACGCATGTAACCGAGCGCGTTGGTACCCTCTTTTTCAGCCGCTTCAGGTAGTCCGGGAACGCGCTCGAAAAGATACTGATAGTACTCATCGACGGTTATTTTCTCACCCTCGCGATACGGACTCATGAAGTGCTCGCGGATTCCCATAGTGCCATCGTCGATGCGCCAAGAAAGTTCGATCCAGAATTCATCCTCCTCCCA
>CAXGBP010000282.1:0-1550 GCA_964007685.1 uncultured Candidatus Poseidoniales archaeon
GTTCGTTTGAACTATTGTATTTATCGTAATTGCCGATTGGTTCGTCAATCGCTCAAGCATCGCCCTCACACCTGTAGTACAACTCTAATCCGAGTAAGTTGAAAAGCCACTCAAACGGCCGCCGGCTGTGGGTTTAGCTGAGGCTTGGGAGGTGCCCGACCTTCGCGCTTTCCTATTGGGAGATACCGCGTCGAAGATGGGGCGGGCCGCCTTCATGACCTCGGTCGGTTGGAAGGTTGCTGAGCTCGGCGGCCCGAAGGCCTTCGGGGCCATTATGACAGCGTATTTTCTCGGCCACCTCCCGCTGATAATGATCGGCGGGATGCTAGTCGACAGGATACCGCGCCGAACCGTTGCGCTGGCGATGGATATCGTTCAAGCCATCTTATCTGCGTTATTCATCCTCCTCCTAGTAGCGGGATTTGACCTCGTCAATGTGATGATTTTTGCAGCATTCATGATGGGTGCTTCTTCGGCCTTCTCGATGCCGGCGATCCAGGCCTTGGTTCCTGATCTTGTCGAGGAGGAGATGCTTTCCTCGGCCACCGGATTACACAATGCCTTGCGAACTGCTGCTTGGTCGGTGGGTGGACTAATCGGTGGAATTGTGATTCGATATTCGACAATGCATGTCGCTCTCCTCCTCGATCTAATCTCGTTCCTCATCAGCGCTTGGGTTCTCTTCGGTATGAAGGAGGTCCCGATTCAGAGAGATGAGGAGGATGAAGGAGACTTTCGAACTGAGATGGGGGAGGCGATGGCTTTCGTCATCAGCCAACCGTGGCTTTTCATCGGCATCATCGCCTTCATGGTTTTCCACATAGGTGGAGCCGTCGTCGATATAGGAATTCCATTCATTGTACAGGAGAACGATTGGAATGCGATTCACTACGGGGTTTGGGGTGCGATGATGCCTGTCGGGGCATCATTGGGTGCACTATGGGCTGGATCGAATCCGATTTCGAAGGAGAAGCGTGGTTTGATTTTCTATATCGTTGTGGGAATTGCGGCTTGGTTGGACATCCTCTACGTCTTCGTGCCTTGGTTCGGTGCCATCATGATTATCGCAATATTCCAGGGCCTGATGGGAGGAGTCCTAGGAGTCATTTGGAATACTACAATCGGTGATAGTGTCGACCAACGATTACGTGGTCGAGTAAATTCAATCGACATGATTGGTTCGTTCCTATTCATTCCATTCGCGCCTCTATTTGGCGGATATATGATCGAAACAATCGGTTTGCAAGCGACCTTCCTAATCGCAGTCTCGATAATGGTCGCTGCGACTATTGTGGGTGTCGTAGTGCCCTCATTCCGCCGCTTCGAACGGATTGGAACTGAGCGATTTCCCCTTACGGGTTCTCAAAATGGACCTGACTGATGTCTAAGGCAAACCACCTCTGGTACAGCTTGCGTTGAACTCGGATTACTCCGTAAAGCAACATGAGGTAAACAACCCATGCCTCGAAGGACTTACCGAGTGTGACTGGAATTTGTAAAAGGAAGACTCCATCGAAGAGGATACAGATGGTAAGGAAACTCATCCTTCC
>CAXGBP010000283.1:0-1537 GCA_964007685.1 uncultured Candidatus Poseidoniales archaeon
AGCCGAGCCGACCCAGTCAGCGGTGTAAGTTGCAATTCCCGACATACGACCAATCAAATTCAGCATGATGCGCTCGCAGTGCAGAACTTGAGAAGCAGGGCCAGAAAGGGTCAGCACAGAGTCGCCAATCGCAACGGAATCACCGTCACGAACCGCCCAATCCAAGGTGCAATCAGAAAAGTGCCTAGAGACGAGCCGGTCGGCGGCGCTACAACCCGCAATCAGGCCAGCAGCCTTGGCGCGAACTAGCCCTGAAATCACTTCATCAGAACTCGCGCCGCCGCCGTGCTCGTCGGCAACCATCGCATCCACCCAGCGGTCAATTGACTGCAGAAACAGTGTTGACGGTCCGCCCGAGCCATCCGGTGAGCCAGCGTTTTCACCACCCTCCATGAGCAGGTGAGACCGGTCATGAGGCAGTCTGGTCACAAATCGAGGAGGTCAGGCCTCCACTTTCAATGGTCCGAATCACCAAGCCGAAGAAGAAACCTCATTCGCCACCAGCCGAAACGCCCGCAAGTGCGCGTCGTTGTCATAGGCGGGGGGGTCGCGGGTTTGTCAGCGGCAATCCAACTCGCAGCAGAGGGGGCCGCTGTCCTCCTCATCGATCTGAAGGGAACTCTCGGAGGTCGAGTTCGCATGCAAGAATCAGGAGATTGGGTCCTCGATTCAGGATTGCATTTGATGCGTCGGCGCGGTCCGTTTCAGCAATTATTGCGCCGGCTTCGAGCGCCGCGTGTACTTGGAAAGAAATGGGACGCTGCGCGCCTATTCCCAGTCGGTTGCGACGCAACGCGCGCGCGTCAGGTGCTCTCGAGCATGAGATTGGAAGGGTCGGGCGAAGAGCGCCTAATCCTCCCTGCTGGCGGTTGGTCAAGTATCGTTGGCCGGCTGATTTTAGGTGCTCGCGAACTTGGTGTTGAGATACTTGTCGAAAAGCCGGCCGAGGCAGTAATTCTCGATGACGATAATCGAGTCAAGGCAGTTCGCGTCGCTGGAGAAGAAGTCGATTGCGACGCGGTGGTCCTCGCCATTCCACCAAAGGCGGCTGCAGCATTGCTCGCCGAGACAAGCCTAGCCACGGACGCCCTCGAGAGTTGTTCAGAACATCGAGTCGCGGCCATCGATGCCGCCTTGATGGGCAAGCCGATGGGGCCCTACGCTGGATATTGGGGCGAGGACTCAGGCGTCCTCATAATCGATGCGACGCAACCCGATCGCCTGAGCGAGAGGGGCAGTGTCGAGGAATGTACAATCATACACGCTGTTTGCTTACACGCAGACGGCGAGGAAGGCCTTGACGCGATCAAATCCTTCCTCGATTCGCGCTGCTCAGGATGGAGAAACATGGTCGCAGCGCGCCGTTCAACAGAATCGATTATGCTCCACCCTTGCAGCGCTGAAGAGCGTCTAGACGGTGAGTTATACCTCGAGAATCAAATCGTGCTCGCCGGCACTCATGTAGCAAATACACACGAACTATCAGACGCCGCCGTGGATAGTGGCAGAAAGGCGGCAAAAGCGCTCATGCGTGACT
>CAXGBP010000284.1:0-1536 GCA_964007685.1 uncultured Candidatus Poseidoniales archaeon
TTCTCTTCACTGCTTGAGAAAATGCTTCCCGTGAGTGCGTATGGTGAAGCCTCGTCACACATGGTTAGAACCTCGTCGAACTCGTTATCTTCGTAGACATAGACTGTGAGGACTGGACCGAATATTTCCTCGACCATGCTCTCACTCGTTGGGTTGGTCGTCTCGATGATTGTTGGTTCGATGAAGTAGCCGACCGAGTCGTCGTAACCGCCGCCGCAGAGGACTGTGCAGCAGTTGCGGCCCTTGGCTCGGTCGATGTAGCCAGCAATCTTTTCGAATGCTCGCTTGTCGATTACCGCTGTCATGAAATTTGTGAAATCTCGGGCATCGCCCATCTTGATTTTGGAGATTTCAGCGACGAGATCGTCGCGGATTGCATCCCATACTGAGCGAGCGATGTAAGCTCGGCTAGCGGCTGAGCACTTCTGTCCTTGATACTCGAAAGAGCCGCGCAGTAAAGCGACAACGAGGCCTTGGCGATCGCAATCTGGATGAGCGACGATGAAGTCCTTGCCACCGGTCTCTCCTACGATTCGCGGGTAGGAATTGAGTCTGGGAAGGGCGAGACCAATCTCTTGCCAGAGTCCTTGGAATGTTCCCGTCGAGCCAGTGAAATGCAGGCCGGCGAAGTTGGGGTTTGCTAACGCTACCTCGGTGATTTCAGCACCTGAGCCGGGCAGGAAGTTGATGACTCCGGCCGGCAAACCAGCTTCCATCATCAGTTGCATGAGGACGTAATTTGAGTGGTATGAATTGCGGCTGGGCTTCCAAACACCGGTGCAGCCAACAATCGCTGGGGCACTGGGTAAATTTGCTGCAATGCTCGAGAAATTGAACGGAGTAATCGAGAGCACAAATCCTTCCAGCGGGCGGATCTCTGTGGAGTTCTGCACACCCTCTGGCGATACCAGAGGCTGGAAATCATCGTGGAATCCACGCGCGTAATGACAATTGAAGCGCCAGAAATCGATTAGTTCGCATGCGGCGTCAATCTCTGCTTGGAAAGCCGTCTTCGACTGATTCAACATCGTAGATGCATTGACGCGCATACGCCAGTCACCCGCAAGTAAATCCGCGCAGCGCTCGAAAATTGCGCATCGAGCCTCGAGACCCAGATCAATCCAAGCCTTCTGAGCATTTACTGCAGCCTCGCAGGCCGCCTCCATCTCATCTCTTCCAGCCAAGTGGACATTGGCGATGACGTGACCGTGCTTGTGAGGAATTACCTGTGTTGTCGTGGTTCCTGTGTAGACCTCTTCACCGTTGATTATGCATGGGATTTCGACGACTTCTGCCATCTGACGATCCAACTCAGCGTACAAACCAGCACGCTCTGGACTTCCGGGCGCATATCCCAAAATCGGCTCATTCGCAGGATGACTCATGATGCACGACTCAGGCAATCCGCCTTTCATCATTCCTTCTGAATCGACTCGCGAATTCCTTCGAGGATTGACCTCGATTATGCTTAGGACCACTCGTCGAAGTCGTCTTTCGTGGCCTTCTTCCACTCACGATAGTGGACCTTGCAGATCG
>CAXGBP010000285.1:0-1536 GCA_964007685.1 uncultured Candidatus Poseidoniales archaeon
GAGAGCGAATACAAGGTCGCCGACGCACAGGATTACCACGGCGCCACCTTCGGCGACGAAGTCGACGAAGAACCAAATCTACCCGATTGGGTCGATGAGGCGACGCGATCGATGCCCGAGCCTCCAGCCCATGAGCCAGAACCGGAGGCAGAGGATGATGTTGAGGGAGAAGAATTCGAGGAGGCTACCGATGAGGTTGCAGAAGAGCCTGCAGTGGCTGAAGTAGAATCCGCTGAGGATGAGTCGGTCTCCTTCTCAAAGCCACAGGTGCAATCCATCGAGCCAGAGTGGGATGAGGTTGATGAAGAGGCCACTGAGGACTCGGAAGAGGCAGATGAAGACCAATCAGATACTCCTGCTATACCAACTCCAGACGTTTGTCCAGTCTGTGGAACCGAGGCTGCTGTTGGGTCCTCATCTTGCGAGACTTGCAGTTTCCAATTCAGTTGAGGGCAACAGAAGATGGCTCACATTTCATGTGAGCCCAGCCGAATGCTTCAATTGAGTCCGATGGAGCGAGAGAACCATGGCAGCACAGGCTGGGCAAGGTGGCGCTCAGAACCAAGCCATGGCTGGCATGATGCTTCCGATGCTCGTGATTCTCGGATTCATGATTCTACTTTCGGTCAATCCATCATTGCGCACCGGTCTTTCAGGTTTGGCTGGAACTGTGATCGAACCGGCACTTCCGTTCCATTCTGAATTCTTCGTGCCGACGGTGGCTATCATTGGTTCATCGATCATGATTGTGAACACTATTATTCGAGGATTCTTCATGGATCCTCTTACTCAAGTCCACACGGCCCACCGAAACAAGCAGATCACCAAGCAATTGCGAGAAGCTCAGGCCGAGAGAGACACGGCTCGTGTCGACAAGATGCGACGATTGCAGATGGAGATGATGCCGGCTCAGATGGCGATGCAATCGGCCATGATGAAGCCGATGATGTTCACAATCGTGTTCATCATTGCCATATTCAGCTGGATGGCTGAGTCGGCTGCCGGCTTCCGTGTCGATTACGTCAGTCTGCCATGGCAGCCGATGTGGGGGATGATGGATAGAGTGATGTGGATTTTCCCGGCATGGGTTGTGACTTACATCGCGATGAGCGCACCGCTCGGACGAATCGTTGATCGCCACATCAAGATTATCAGATTCGGCCGCCATCCTCTGATTCTCAAGGGTGATCCGATCCCGGAGCCTTTGCTACATCTCCTGAAAGAGGAGACGAAGAAGGCTCCAGCCACGACTCGTCGAGGTCAGCGCAGGGGCCGAGACGGACCTCGCAAGCGAGGGCAGGAATCTGAAACCAAGCGCAGCGGAAATGTCCACGCTGCTCCACCTAAGGCCGGAACATCGTGTCCAGATTGTAACTCGTTGACTGTAAGCAGGACCAGTTCAGGGCGACTTCGTTGTGATGTCTGCCGCAATGAGTGGAGGTGAGCGGATGGTGCGCATCACCATCAGTGGCGCCCCTGGGAGCGGAACTTCGACTCTTGTATCCAAGATTCGCGAGTCGACTGGCTGGAAATCAC
>CAXGBP010000286.1:0-1522 GCA_964007685.1 uncultured Candidatus Poseidoniales archaeon
GCGTTGCGGTCGGTATTCTCTGCGAGGCTGGCAGGATTGACAATCCGCCATTGTGAGGCGGATGCGCCGCTGGTCATACTATTGGTTATACGCGCGCGGAGATTGACTTCTGGGTCGGAGAGAGATGAACAGAGAGAGACCTGAATGTGACCGAGTGGCGTGCCATCACAGTCCTGAGAGACCTCCGCGCGGATTCCAAAGGTGCGCTGGATCGTGAACTCTACTGTAGTCCGCAGCGAGGCGTTTCCAGTGCTAATCACCTCAAGCTCAAGCATTCCGATATCGGGATCTTCTCGGTCAGCAGATGGTTTGACATTGAAGCGCAGAATCTGAGTTGAATGGCGCTCGAGAGGAGGAATGTGGAATGTGCCATCTCCATCATCTTCGAGGATTCTCTCGCCAGTGTCATTATCGTAAATCTGGATGATGGCCTTTGAGCGTTTGAGGACGTCAACACGGAATGTATCTGTGTCAAATCCAGTGTTGAAAATCTCAAGCAAGAAAGTGGTGAATTGATTGTCCTCGACGTATCGAGGAATTGTCGCGTCTATGTCACCTGGACGGCTAGAGTTGGCGATTGGGACTTCGTGGTCCTCGTCCCACACCGATACGTCGGGTGGCTGGTAAACTTCGAGCTTCTCCAGATCGAGAGAAAGCAGGTCTTGGTGGACCACAGTTTGCACTCCTTCGATGGTCGCTTCTGCCACCGCTCTAATCTCGATCTTGTCAGGGGCTCCTGTCAAATCATCTGGGGCGGTGATGGTTAGAATCGGATTGAGGATGTCTCCACCAGAATTCAGAGTGTAGCCGCCGGGGGAATCAAATTCGACCAACCAAGCGCTACCAAGATTGGTGAGCAACTCGAGTTCGACTGTCATCGATTTGGTGGAATCTCCGCGATGGACGAGTTGCAGCGGCACTGGAGTCGTCTCTGCGGGAGCAACATACTCTACGGTTCGGTCCTCGCGGTGATTGATTGCAACGCCCCACTGCTTCATCTCAACAGGATCGTGCTCGACGAGGAAGGCATTGCCTTGCACGTCGGTGATTTCGAGCTCAACGCTATACTCGCCAGATGGTAATCCGCTCGGATATGTCCACGTGTATTCGCCAAAGATTCCTTGACTAGTGTCGCGGATGCCATCGTCGTCAGAAGAAACTTCGTGATCAACGCGATAATTTCCGTCTGGGTCACGCATCAAAAGGCGAACCGAATCCATGTCTTCACGCCCAAAGGCGCTCTTGACATCGAAGGAAAACTGCATGGTTCGGTCGGCTAGAACATCATTCGGATACCATTCAAGTTCGGCGCCATCGGCTAGTTCAGCACCGTCGCGTTGCAAAATGACCTCGCTATCTGCAATGGCATTGGATTCAACCTCCAACTGAGAGTAACGGTTACTCTCATCATCGATTTCATTCCATGCGATCTCAGCCTCACAACTGCTTCCGAAAGGACCACCGCCACTCTCGCAACCGGTCATTTCAGCGGAAATCTCAACAGTAAATTCCTTACCATCCT